>DIEW01000065.1 GCA_002418825.1 Syntrophaceae bacterium UBA5764
GCCGGTCGATTTCCAGCTTGGTTTCGCCGGGCCCCACGCCGCCGATGCCGCCCGCCAGCCGGGACAGCGACGTATCCCGGTGCATGAGGCGCGGTAATAAGTATTTAAGCTGGGCGAGCTCCACCTGAATTTTCCCTTCGCGGCTGTGCGCGCGGCGGGCGAAAATATCCAGAATCACCTGCGTGCGGTCGAGAATTTTCAGCCCGGTAAAATCGCTTATGGAGCGCACCTGCGCGGGGGTAAGCTCGTGATCAAAAATTAACAGGTTGGCGCCGATTTGCGTGGCGCGCAAATCAATGTCGGAGAGCCTCCCGCGTCCCACCAGATATTTCGGGTCCGGCTGCGGGCGGTACTGGATCTGCGCGTCAAATACCTCCACGCCGCAGGTATCGGCCAGCCGGCGCAATTCCTCCAGCGATTCGCGCCCGCCGGAAAGAGGGTTTTTTTCCACCCGCACGAGAATCGCCTTTTCCGCCGCGTCAATGCGGCGCGTTTTTTGCTGGCAGGTAAATTCATCCTCCAGCGCGGCGATGAAAGAAAGAAAATTAAGCTCCAGCCGGTGCGGTTCCTGCGGTTCATGAATCAGCCAGTAGTTTCCCTGGAGATTTTCCGGAATCAGATGCGCCCAGAAAAGCTTGCCGGCTGTTCCGTCGGGACGCACCTGCAGCGCGCCGACGATGTCCAGACGCAGATGCGACATATCCGCCAGGTCTTCCGCGGAAAGCCCTTCACCGTTTAAGTGCGTGTGAATCAAACGCAGTCCCTTGAACCGCGTGGAAGCGGCGCGGAAACCGTCCAGAGAAGGAATAAAAATGCCTCTGGCGCTGCCGAGGATAACCATGCTGATTTCTCCCCGGCGGCTGATGAGCAGGCCGATTTGGCGGTTGAGCGCGAAGGACTGAAGCGAAATCTCGCGGGCGAGATCCTGGCTGAGAATATTTTCCGGCGGCACGCCCCGGCGGTAAAGCCGCTCCAGCTGTTTGATTTGCGCGGCTCCCAGTCCCGCCGTATTGCCGTAAATTTTGTGAATAGCCCGTATACCTCCGCTTATATTTGATGCGTTATTTTACATTACCGCTTTAATGTTTTCAACCCGCGCGAAAAGACAAAAAAATCCCCGGAAGTTGCCCGTCCTTCCGGGGATAATTTTTTTTGTTATGACGCTGACCGTTGGAATTAGAAGGTCAAGGTCAGCTTGTTGAGGACGATAAAGTTGTCTTCAACATTGTCAGTAATGACAGCCCTCGTGGCTTCGTAGTAATCACCGGTGAACAGATAACCCGCGCCCAGCATATAGGAGAGGTTATTGGTGATTTTGTACGTGGCGGTGACGTCAACTTCCCAGCCGTAATCTTTCTCAAAGTAACCGGTCGGAAGCTTATCGGCTTTGGCGTAAGCAACGGACAGCGCGATATCCAAATCAGAAATCGGACGCACGCCGGCTTTCAACTGGCCGAAGTAAGCGTTGGTCATAACGCCGGAATCAGCCGTTACACCGTAACCGGCCATTGCACCCGCCCAGTAATTGCGGTCCCAGTTGAACATAATCAAGCAGGGATTCCAGTCACGGCCGCCGTTCACCGTACCCGCGCCACCTTCGATTTTATCTGTGGTGGTGGGATCATCACCGGACAGATAGGCAAAGGTACCGCCGAAATAGAACATGTTGAAATCGGCCACGGCATTAACATAAACGCTCCATGCTGATAAGTCAATGTCATTCAAAAGGATGGCAGGAAATTCATCTTGCCATTTCATGACTTTACCTGTCAAGTACCATGCTTCTGCCTCGACGGCCACAGGACCGAACTTGGCTTTGACATAGGGCAGCGCTCCATATACCTGCTGTGTATAAGAGCTGACAACAGGCCAGAAACTTGGTTTCATCGACCTATTGTTGATAAAAATACCCAGCACGCCGGCCTGGCCGCCTTTCCAGTTGAAAATGAAAAATCCCTGATACTTGTCCACGTCCCTGTCGGAGTAAACAGAAGCGTTAACCGCGTTGTCGCTGAACTCATTGAGTTTAACAATCTGCAAACCGGCGATGAAAGGCATCTTTATAAACGTGTATTTGATTTTGCCTTCCGGTTCGGAGTTGTCGCCAAACTGCGTACCCCAAACGCCGTCTTCCATAATACCTACTTCCCAGATACCGATCTTAGAGGCATACCAGACGTAGGCGTAGTCGAAAGCGATGTTTTCGTTTTCCGCCCTGGTGCCGTAAGAATCGACATCATTGGCAGTGACCAGCGGAACGGTGCTCCGCACATGGCCCCACATTCTCTCCATCGCGTCAAATTGGGTAACCAGCTTCAGAGCGGGCGAGGCAATAAATTCCGCCCGAATACGCATTCTCTGATAATAGAACGCCGTACTGGGTTTCTCCGAGCCGTTCCCCATGAACGATGTATTATCCAGATACATACCGGCCGCGTAGAAAGAACCGGTAAATTTTACGTCAGCCGCGAAGACTGACGTGCTGAAGGCCATAACCAGCCCCAGCGTAAGCAATACTAACCAAAATCTCTTCATTGTTTATCCTCCTTGAATTTTAGTTCAAGCACTCAAAATCCGCCTTCCAAAAACGGGCATTTTTTAAAAGGCGACTCCTTTCCTGCATCCCGCGTTATAAAGCGGCACAATTCGGGCAAAATCAGCCGCAAAATAAAAGCAGAATACATTGTCGAAAAGATTAACAAAGCGCAATTTGGCTGTCAAGTTTTTTTTCGTGCGCCGTCTGCGGCGAAAACAGGAAAATAAAAAAATGATTTCCGCGGCCCGGCTTTAAGCCGCCTCCTGGCGAAAAACACCGTCGCAGAAGCATGGCCCGGGCAAAAACCCGTCACATACGGGGCGTTTCTTCTCCCGATAATCTTATTTTACGACGGCAAAAGCCTTCTTGCCCTGACCAGAAAAAACTGCCTGGGCACGCCTTGCTGATTTTCAAACCGACTCGTACACTAAATTATTAATTTTATTAAAAAAATCTATGGGAACGGCGGTTTTCAAATATTTCTTGACACACAGGTCATATTAAGGTAGGTCAGGTCGCATATGGTTTGTGACTTGCGGTCAAAATATGACTTGTGTCCACAAGAATTGCGCCCGGAGGAAAAAACCGGGTCTGGCCCTGCTCAAACGCAATAAATTTTAGTTTAAATCATAAACAAACAAGGGAGGTATAATTAAAGGTATGGCTGATGCAGCAAAAGTTGAATTGAAAGAAGTCTATCCGATTCCGGAAAAGGTAAAAAAGACGGCTTTTATCAGTGGTAGAGAAGCTTACGACAAACTGTACAAAAAATCCATTGACGAACCGGATAAATTCTGGGGCGAAATCGCGGGCGAATACGTCGAGTGGTTCAAAAAATGGGACAAGGTGATTGATTACAATTTCGACGTTAAAAAAGGCCCCATTTACGTCAAGTTTTTTGAAGGCGGCAAGCTCAACGTTTCCTACAACTGTCTGGACAAAAATCTGAAAACACGCGCCAACAAAGTCGCCATTCAGTGGGAAGGTAACGAACCGGG
>DIEW01000032.1:0-154 GCA_002418825.1 Syntrophaceae bacterium UBA5764
GGTTTTCCGGCAAGCAGCTGGTGCAGGGAGAACCGGATGCGTCAAGTTTCCCTTCCGGAGGAATTCGGGCCACGTTTGAAGCGCGAGGATACACGGCATGGGATATTTCTTCGCCGGCCTTCATTAAGCGTAACGGCATTTCCACAACGCTTTG
>DIEW01000032.1:160-641 GCA_002418825.1 Syntrophaceae bacterium UBA5764
TGGACAAAAAAACGCCGCTTTTGCGGTCTATCCGAGCCTTGAACAAAAGCGCCACGGCTATGCTGAAGCTTTTAGGCGCTAAAAATGTTAAAAAAGTTTATTCAAATCTTGGACCGGAACAAGAATATTTTCTTATAGATATGGATTACTACTATAAACGGCAAGATCTCGTCCTAAGCGGCAGGACGGTGGTGGGGGCTCCTCCGGCTAAAGGTCAGGAACTGGAAGACCAATATTTCGGCAGCATCAAAGAGCGCGTATCTTCATTTATGCATGATGCGGAAGAAGAACTGTTTAAACTGGGAATACCGGCAAAGACCAGACATAACGAAGTCGCGCCGAGTCAATATGAAATTGCCCCTGTTTATGAAGAGGCTAATTTAGCCATCGACCATAATCAACTGGTGATGGAAACATTGAGGTATGTTGCCAAAAAACATCGTTTGGCCGCGCTTTTGCATGAAAAACCGTTTGCCAAAAT
>DIEW01000032.1:703-5663 GCA_002418825.1 Syntrophaceae bacterium UBA5764
TTCAGTTTTTGGTGTTTTTGATTGCAACTGTCCGCGCCGTCTATAAACATGCCGATATTCTCCGTGCGTCTGTAGCCTCTTATGGGAATGATCATCGCCTGGGCGCCAATGAAGCGCCGCCGGCGATTATTTCCGTGTTTTTGGGCGAGCAATTAACGCAGATTCTTGAATGTATCGAAAAAGGCACGGTGACCAAAGCGACCAACGCGGAAATCATTGATCTGGGAATTTCCTCTCTTTATCAGGTGAGCAAGGATAACACTGACCGCAACCGCACGTCACCATTTGCCTTTACCGGCAATAAATTCGAGTTCCGCGCAGTTGGCTCCTCCCAATCTATTTCCACGCAGATTATCGTGCTTAACACCATCGTTGCGGAAAGCATCGATGAACTGGCGGAAAAAATAAAAGCGAAGAATGGCAACGTCAATAAAGCTGTTTTTGAAGTGCTGAAAGAAGAAATTAAAGAAATAAAACCTGTTCTTTTCAACGGCGATAATTACAGCAAGGCATGGGAGGAGGAAGCGGCAAAAAGAGGTCTGCCCAATGAAAAAACAACGCCCACGGCGCTCAAAGCGCTGGTTACCGAAAAAGCGCTGAGTCTTTTTGAGAAGTACGAAGTGCTTTCCCGTGTGGAGTTAAAATCCCGTCAGTTGATTCATTTGGAACGCTACATGAAGGACATGGAAATTGAAGTTAAGTGCCTGCACAACATCTGTATGAGCCAGATTATCCCGGCGGCGGTGAGCTATCAAAAAAAGTTGGCCGAAGCGATTAACGCTACCAGGGAAGCGCTCGGCAGCGCGGCAGTTGTTTCTTCCCAGGTTGAACTTTTAAAAAAGGTCATGGACCTCATCAATAATGTTTATGCCACGGATAAGGAAATTCGCGTTCGAGTGGAAGCGGCCTGCGCGGTTCATGACGAGCAGAAAAAAGCAGAGATGCTCAGCGCTAAAGTTAAACCGAAAATGGATGAAATGCGCGAATATGTGGATGCCTTGGAAGGACTGGTGGATGACGAAATCTGGCCTTTGCCGAAATTCTGGGAGATTTTGTTTATTAATTAATAATTCCTCTCATGGAGGGGGTAAAAAGTTGCCTCCTCCATCAGAGGCGTTGATTCTGTAAGGGGAAAAGATAAAAGCGCCTGCTGTGTGCCGGCAGAACAGAAAGCAAAATATATTAAACGGTTTTTTCATTGGCGTCTCTAATGAGTGCCGCAAGAATGTAAGCAAAAAATCCCCTTTTCCGTCGGAGATAAATTTTTACATGCCCCTCTTAAATAAGCAACGTCGGGCGATCCTGGTTCTGGAGGATAAAAGCATTTTTGATGGTTTTGCTTTCGCGGGGGAGGGCGAAACTTTAGGCGAGGTCGTTTTCAACACCGGCATGACCGGTTATCAGGAAATTATAACAGATCCGTCATATAAAGGTCAGATTGTCGCGATGACCTATCCGCTGGTGGGAAATTACGGCATCAACAATGAGGATATGGAATCGGCGGGTATCCATCTGGAAGGTTTTGTCGTGCGGGAGTATCAGCCGCGTCCCAGCAACTGGCGGATGACCAAAAGCCTCAAATCATTTCTTGAAGAACGCGGAAAAATCGGCATGGAGGGCATCGACACGCGCGCGCTCACGCGCCGCCTGCGTCTGGCCGGCTCCATGAAAGGTATTATCTCCACCGTGAGTTTTAATGCGGAGGAGCTCCGCGAAAAAGTTAATAATTATCCTGGTCTTGTCGGGCGCGATCTCGTGTGCGAAGTAGCATGCGCGAGGCCTTATTTGTGGGATGGAGGCGTGCCGCAGGCGGGAAAAATTCCCGCGAAAAAATCCGCGAAAAAACCGCGCGTGGTCGTGCTCGACTGTGGCGTGAAATACAATATCTTAAGACTATTGGAGAAAAACGGCTGTGAAGTGGTTGTTCTGCCCGCGGCGACGAGCGCCGACGAAATCCTTTCTTACAATCCGGACGGTGTTTTATTATCCAACGGCCCCGGCGATCCGGCGGCGCTTCCTTATATTGTGAATACAGCGCGCGAGATGCTGGGCAAAAAACCGGTTTTCGGTATCTGTCTGGGGCATCAGATCATCGGCCAAGCCGTGGGTGGCCATACCTGCAAGCTCAAGTTCGGTCATCACGGCATCAATCAGCCGGTAAAGAATCTGGAAACAGGCAGGGTGGAAATTACCTCCCAGAATCACGGATTTGTCGTCGTGCCGGATTCGCTGGAAGGAAAAGCTGAAAAAACTTTTACCAATCTCAATGATGCCACATCCGAAGGTATAAAGCTTCCCGCGGCCATGAGCGTGCAGTATCATCCAGAGGCCGCGCCGGGGCCCCGCGATACGGAATATCTCTTTGAAGAATTTGTCTCCATGATAAAAAAACATCAGAGGAAAACCAAATGATTCTCATTATCGATTTCGGCTCCCAATACAATCAGCTTATCGCCAGACGCGTGCGCGAACATCAAGTTTATTGCGAAATCGAGCCGCCCGGCATCAGTGTCAAAAATATAAAAGAGCTGGCGCCGGAGGGCATCATTTTATCCGGCGGTCCGGCAAGTATCTACGCCAAAGGCGCGCCGCGCACGGACCGTGACATCTTTAATCTTGGCATTCCGATTCTGGGCATCTGCTACGGCATGCAGTTTATGATGGAAACCCTGGGCGGCAAAGTTATCGGCTCCCAAAAGCGCGAATACGGCTTTGCCGAACTGAACATAAAAGAACAAAATGGAATTTTTGCGGGTGTGGAAACAAAAACCCCCTGCTGGATGAGTCACGGCGATTCCGTAGGTCAGCTGCCGGAGGGATTTGTTGCCACCGCCTCCACGGGCAATACGCAGGTGGCGGCAGCTGAGGATGCCTCCCGCCGTTTTTATGGCCTGCAGTTTCATCCGGAAGTGGCGCATACCAAAGAAGGCAGGAAAATAATAGCCAACTTCCTTTTTGATATCTGCCGTTGCGAAAAATCCTGGTCTATGAAATCTTTTATCGAAAATACAGTTGATGATATTCGCGCGCAGGTGGGAAAAGAAAAAGTCATTCTGGGGCTGTCCGGCGGCGTTGATTCATCTGTCGCCGCGGTGCTGTTGCACAAGTCTGTCGGTCGTCAGCTTATCTGTGTTTTTGTGGATAATGGTGTTCTGCGCGCTAATGAAGTGAAGCGTGTCGTGGACATGTTTAAAAAATATTTGCAGATAAATCTGCGCGTTGTTCGTGCGGGTAAAGAATTCTTAAAAAAAATAAAAGGGGTGGCTGATCCGGAAAGAAAACGCAAAATAATCGGCCGTACTTTCATTGAAGTTTTCGACAGGGAAGCACGCAGAATCAAAGGAGTGAAATTCCTTGCGCAGGGAACACTGTACCCGGATCTGATTGAATCGCACTCCGCCTTTGGCGGGCCTTCCGCTGTGATTAAATCGCATCACAATGTCGGCGGTTTGCCCAAAACAATGAAACTCAAGCTCATCGAACCGCTTAAGCATTTGTTCAAAGATGAAGTGCGACTCTTGGGAAAAGAGCTGAGCCTGCCCGATGACGTGGTCTGGCGTCAACCTTTTCCGGGGCCCGGCCTTGCTGTTCGCATTATCGGCGATGTTACCATTCAGCGCCTGAACGTGTTGCGCAAAGCCGATAAGATTCTCCTGGACGAAATCTGCGCGGCGAATCTCTATTATAAACTCTGGCAGTCTTTCACCGTTTTGCTGCCGCTCAAAAGCGTGGGCATTATGGGCGATCAGCGGACATATGAAAACATTGTGGCGATTCGCGCCGTGACCAGCGATGACGCGATGACGGCCGACTGGGCGCGCCTGCCGCATGATTTTCTGGCGCGCGTGTCCAACCGCATCATTAACGAGGTGCGCGGTGTCAACCGCGTAGTTTACGATATCAGCTCCAAACCGCCCAGCACAATCGAATGGGAATAGAAATTGCCGAAGCGAACCGATATCAAAAAAATTATGCTCATTGGCTCCGGTCCGATCATTATCAGCCAGGCCTGTGAGTTTGATTATTCCGGCACGCAGGCCTGCAAAGCCCTGCGCGAAGAAGGCTATGAAGTTGTGCTGATTAATTCCAACCCCGCGACGATCATGACCGACCCGGAAATGGCCGACCGTACCTATGTGGAGCCCATCACTCCCGAAGCGGTGGAAAAAATCATCGCCAAAGAACATCCGGACGCGCTTTTGCCCACTTTGGGCGGCCAGACGGGGCTCAATACCGCGGTGGCTGTGGCCGAAAACGGGGTGCTGGGAAAATACAACGTGGAGATGATTGGCGCGTCACTTGATGTGATTCATAAGGCGGAAGACCGCGAAAAATTTCGCGCGGCCATGGAAAAGATCGGCCTGCGCGTTCCCAAAAGCGGCTTCGCGAGGAACATTGATGAAGTTCTGGATATCGCCTCGGAAATCGGTTTTCCCATCATCGTGCGTCCGTCTTTTACGCTCGGCGGCACCGGCGGCGGCGTGGCCTACAACCGCGAAGAGCTGATGCAGATCGTCAAGGCGGGGCTCGAGGCCAGCATGATTACTGAAGTCATGCTCGAGGAATCAGTGCTGGGCTGGAAAGAATATGAACTGGAAGTGATGCGCGACAAAGCCGACAATGTTGTCATCATCTGTTCGATAGAAAATTTCGACGCGATGGGCGTACACACGGGGGAATCAATTACCGTTGCTCCGGCGCAGACGCTCACCGACCGCGAGTATCAGACGATGCGCGATGCCGCGATTTCCATCATGCGCGAAATCGGCGTGGAAACAGGCGGTTCCAACGTGCAGTTTGCCGTTCATCCGCAAACCGGCGAGATGATTGTGGTGGAAATGAATCCGCGCGTCTCGCGTTCTTCGGCACTGGCCTCCAAAGCCACGGGATTTCCCATCGCCAAAATCGCGGCGAAACTTGCCGTGGGTTACACGCTCGATGAAATTCCCAACGACATCAC
>DIEW01000032.1:5696-6206 GCA_002418825.1 Syntrophaceae bacterium UBA5764
GCTGGACGTTTGAAAAATTTCCGGAGACGGAAGATTTTCTCACCACTTCGATGAAATCTGTGGGCGAAACAATGTCCATCGGCCGTACCTTTAAGGAAGCGCTGCAAAAAGCCATTCGTTCGCTGGAAATCGGCCGTTTCGGTTTCGGACAGAAACTGCCGCGGGAAGTGATGCACCGCCGGGCGCTTATCAAGGCAAAGCTTATCCGCCCCAATTCCCTGCGTCTTTTTTACACGGCCGAAGCGCTGCGCGAAGGTATCTCCGTGGAAGAAGTTTATCAAATGACAAAAATCGATCCCTGGTTTTTGCATCAGATCGCCGATGTTCTTGCCGCCGAAGAGGAACTCAAAAAATCCGCGCCTTCCGCCGAACTTTTACGCGCCGCCAAGCGGATGGGCTTTTCCGACCGCTCTCTAGGGATGTTCTGGAATAAAACCGAAAAAGAGATCCGGGATTGGCGCGCGCGGGAAGAAATTTTTCCGGTTTACAAGCTGGTCGACACCTGCGCGG
>DIEW01000084.1 GCA_002418825.1 Syntrophaceae bacterium UBA5764
CTGGAGGCCAACCCGCGCGCCTCGCGCACAGTGCCGCTGGTATCCAAAGTATGCAATATCTCCATGGCGCGTGTCGCCGCGCAGATCATGTTGGGCAAAAAGCTCAAGGATTTAAATCTAAAAAATAGCGTTTTACGCCATTTCGGCGTAAAAGAAGCGGTTTTCCCCTTCAACATGTATCAGGAAGTGGATCCCGTGCTCGGGCCGGAGATGCGTTCCACCGGCGAAGTACTGGGGCTGGCCGATTCCTTTGGTCTCGCCTATTTCAAGGCGCAGGAAGCAACGGGTCAGAGTCTGCCCGGCGAAGGCGTCGTGCTGATCACAGTGGCGGACGCGGATAAAAACGGCATGCTGGAAGTGGCGCGCGCGTTTGAAAAAATCGGCTTCAAAATACGGGCTACAGAAGGAACACATAAAATTTTCGCCGCAAAAGGAATTGCATCCGAACCAATCTTGAAGATGCACGAAGGCCGCCCGAACATCGTTGACGCGATTAAAAACGGCGAGATACAACTGGTCATCAACACGCCCGCGGGCAGGCTTTCCAAATACGATGATTCCTACATCCGCAAAGCGGCCATCAAATATAAAATACCTTACATCACCACTACCGCCGCCGCAGTTGCCGCTGTTAAAGGCATTACCGCCTTCCGACAAGGACACGGGCGGGCAAAATCTTTACAAAGTTACCACAAGGAGATTAAATAATTTATACAAAGCCTTCATGGCAATCACTGCTGTTCAACCACTGTACATAACAACTTCTGCAACGCTTCAAAACCAAGTCTGCTTGTATACAAAAATATTTGTACTAAAAAACTTACAACTTTTTGAGTTTATTCAAATATAAAAATGGAGGAAAATTCATGAGCTACACAAAGGATTACAAAAGCAAATTAGTATCCGCTGATAAAGCAGTGCAAGTTGTCAATTCCGGCGACGTTGTGGACTACGGCTTTTTTAACGGGAAACCTGTCATTCTGGACAAAGCGTTAGCCGATCGTGCCCCGGAACTGCGTGATGTCAGCGTATTCACGGCGGTCACCGTTCCCCCCTCTCCGGAAGTCATCAAACACGAGGGAAGCTTTATCTACATTGACTGGCAGTGGAGCAAGCTTACCAGAATGCTGCACGCATTCGTGCAACCCACCTACTACTGTCCCATCCTTTACCACCGTGGACCTTTTTACTACCGAGAACTTCTCACCCAGGATCCCAATGAAAATTTCACGAGAGACTATCGCTCGGTTTACTACAATGACCCTTCCAAAAAGGGTACAACAAAATGGATTGCTATGATGCAGGTAGGCCCCATGGACAATGCTGGTTATTTCAACCTTGGCCCGCAGAACTCGGAAACATCGGCCAAAATTGAGAACGCCGATATTGTCCTCGTCGAAGTAAACCCCAACATGCCCAAGTGTCTTGGCGGCAACGAAGAATCCGTTCATATTTCACGAGTAGACTACATCGTCGAAGCGCCGTCTGATCAGATGTTGTACGACGCGCCTCAGGTTGAACCTACAGACGTGGAAAAACAAATTGCCCAGAACGTTATGAAATACATTTATGACGGTTGCTGCATTCAGCTTGGCATCGGCGGCATGCCAAACATGGTGGGGAAACTGATTGCGTCTTCCGACCTGAAAAACCTGGGCGGTCACACGGAAATGTTCGTTGATGCCTACGTGGACATGATTGAATCAGGAAGAATGAACGGATCAAAAAAAAGCATCGACCGCTATAAATGTTCTTACACTTTCGCCATCGGCTCAAAACGTATGTACGATTTCATGGACAACAATCCCGCCCTTGCCTCTTATCCGGTAAACTATACCAACGACCCCCGGATAATCGCGCAACTTGACGACATGATCAGCATCAATAATGCGATAGAAGTTGATTTGTTGACTCAGGTAAATGCGGAAAGCAGCGGAACATGGCAGGTCTCCGGCAATGGAGGCATGTGGGATTTTGTTCTCGGTTCCCAGTGGTCGAAAAAGGGCAAAAGCTTCATATGTCTTGCCTCGACCCACACCAACCAAAAAGGTGAGGTAAAGTCCCGCATAGTGCCGCAGTTGCCACTCAGTTCAGTGGTAACCATTCCTCGGCAGATGGTGGATTACATCGTCACGGAGTACGGCGCGGTGAAGCTCACTGCTTGTCCCACGTGGATGCGTGCTGAAAAAATCATCAGCATTGCCCATCCCGATTTCAGGGAAAACCTGATAAAGGAAGCGAAAAAAATGAAAATCTGGCGCCAATCGAACAAAAAGTAACATCCGAATTTTAATTCAAGCGCAGCCTGAGCTTCTTGCTTGGGCTGCACATATCTTCTGTGCACATCAATCCATACAACTTCTTAAAAAAACACCGCTGGGCAAAGTCACTGTAAAGTTATCACGCCGAGATAAAGTAAAAATAGCTGTTGTGTTATTCCCCTACGCAACCGCCGAATCCAGAAAATTATTCTCTTTGTCTTTTTTTCCAAATGCAGTAACATTTCGCTTACTCTCAAAAAATACAAACTGCGCGTATTAATTATTGAAATAAAAAATGAAATGCCTCAAATATCACGCGTTGGGCAATGACTATATTGTGTTAAGTCCAGAATCATTTCCGTCTGAGATGACGCCGGATATAGTTAGTCTTAAAAGTGTGCGAGGGCGTAATGACGAATGAGATGTTCACTAAAAAATGAACTCCCAAAATTTTAACTACAGTCGCACATCGCGCTCCGGCGGATCTTTTCTTTATAAAAACCCCAAATCCCGCAGAATTTCTCTGGCTCTGTCCGCCTCGTCGGATTTCACCAAAAGCCGGGCGTAGGCGCCGGCGGCGATAAGCATGACCGGGTTGTCGCCCTGAAAATAATAAGTGACACCCTCACCTTCAAGAACTGATTTTATAAAAGCGACTTCGCCCTGATTATAAGTGGAAAACACTTCCACGAATTCCTCATCGCCTTTCTCATCCGCAGGCTCCGCAGGTAATCTATCTACCAGCTCAACACCGCAGTCGGCGCATTGATAAAATCCCTGCCGATATTCACTTTTACATTTCGGGCAAAACATTTTGTGTGCCGATTCCGGCTTTCATTTAAACTTCAGGGTAAATACACGCCTGTCCCTATAAAATAGTTTGTTCCCGGGATAGGTTCCACATAACCGATTTTTTTCTGCTCCCTCTTGGCGCCGGGCTTCAGCCAGTTATACTCAACAAAGCCACCGCCTTTTTTTGCCGCGGTACTTAATTCGCGTATAACATATTTGCCTTTGACGTCTTTATGATTATAAAGATTCTTGCCCTGCAAATCTTTCTGGGTCGCATGAGCAATATTCACGCAATCGAAATTGTAAGCGTAAAAATATCCCGAGTTATCGGGATAGAAGCGTATGGGACTGATAAAGGAACGAATCAAGGCGATGCGCTCCTTCTCCGTTTTTAAATCCTTCAATATTTCAGCCAATCCAAGTGCTGCGGAATGCACGACGGTATGAGCAATATCTTTATGACATGCAACAGACTTGTCGTCATTCGCCTGAGCAAAACAAGTATGCGCATTAATGGCTGTCAGTGTTAAAAGAGATACAGCCGCAAGTAATACCGCTGCCCTCAGAATCCGAAAGTCTTGAAAACATTTTTTTATCATCGTAAAATTTTCCTCCTTACAAGCGACGACACTATTAATTTAGTGCGATGATTAAATCACCGGGAATAATTTTGTCAACCGAATTATTATTGCCAGTCCCTTCTTAACAAAATCATTCTTTCCTGCCCGTTAGAGCGGTTGACTATGCCGCTCGCCGCTACGGGAGAAATAATTCATGTCATATTCGATTTCCCGAGCCAGGAGCTTCAGTTTTAAATATCGCGTGGGGGCGGCAATTCTTTCTTGACATATCTGACATGCTTGTTTCCAATTATCCGGCAACATTTTGTTCATTACACATTTTATCACTCTATTTCACTTCAACGCCTGACTTTATGCAAATGTTTATGACTTCACCGCAGATTTAAAGTTATGTGTCATGACACACTATTGTGTTGACACAGTAATGTGCCAACACACGTTATGTCAAAAGACTCTGGCAAAGCAGAACATAAATAATATAATAAATACAACATATTATAATTATTAATGAATTTATGCTTCTGGCACATATTTTGTAGCTTTTTCTTTCTTTTAAAATATAGAAGAAAGGGGAAAGATTCATGAAAAAGAAAATAATTTTTGCTTTACTGTTATTTGCAGGCTTTGCTTTTGTTTTAAGCGGGTGCGGGAAATCATCTTCCGTGAAACCCACTACTGCGGAGAAGCCGACGGCTCCAAAACTTAGAATTTACGACATCATGGCCTGTGACGTATATGTCGATTTTGATGCTTCTTACTCAGACGAAAAAATAAAAAAAGAACAACATAAATTTCTTATTTCCTTTGCCCCTTATACAAAAGGCGTCTTCGTTCCTGATTTAATCGAGAGAATAACAGCCTATGGGCCTGACGGCTATAAGGTGGATTTTGCAATAAAGCAGGAGCATAATTCGATAAACAAAAATGGTTACATATATGATGAGAGGTTTGGCACTTACTGGTATATGGTGAATCTGAATACCGGTTTTATGAAAGAAGGCGAGTATAAAATTGAAGTGGTTCTGAAAAATGGAGATGTTTTATCAAAATCCCGCTTTCAGAGGAGTGAACCATCCAAAAAATTGGTAGCCGCATACGTCAAAAGCAGGCAGAAAATTTACAATTCATATTCCCCCTCAAATGGAAAAAAGTTGAAAGCGGGAACACCCCTGAAGAATATTAAGGTCAGTTGGTCTCCGCTGAGCAAGCTGGCCGGCCAGGACGCGTATTATATTTTCCGCCTCAGTGAAGGCAGTAAATCAAGAGACTTTAACACGCAAAAACTTGTCTGGTGGGACAATGTATTCGCTCAGAAATTTTACGGCAACAAAAATGCCGGATTGAACAGAGGCGAGGTTGTAATCACCAACGAACTGAAGCCCAAAACGGGCTATGTACATTTTACGGAAATAACAGACAGCAACTCGATGGGCGACACGAATATCTGCATTTTCCAGCCGCACCAGGTATTCATTACGCCCTAACATTATAGGGATTTTAAAAATTTATACGCTAACTTGCCGGAGCCGCCGTCAGTCAAACGCTGACGGCGGCTTTGTTTTTTTATATAATATCGCAATTTTTATCAGCAAACTGGTTGTTGTCAAATTTGGCGATTTGTTTATAATAAACTTTCAGAAAGAAATTATATGGCCAAACTTACACTTGAAGAATGGGTTGCCCGCCTCAAAAAGAATAAAAGCTTCAATGCCAACGCCGCCGCGGTGGTGGAAATTCCCGCTAAAGCCGGCGATTTTGAAGACTATCCCGCGTGGGTGAATCCGCGCCTTCTCGATGTTCTCAAAAAACGTGGCATGGAAAAACTCTATCGTCATCAGGCGCAGGCCATCCGTTTTATCCGCAACGGCAAGGATGTCGTGCTGGTCACGCCGACCGCCAGTGGCAAAACCCTTTGCTATAATCTGCCGGTGCTGCAAAGCACTCTGGACGCGCCGGAAACGCGCGCGCTGTATCTTTTCCCGACAAAAGCCCTGGCGCAGGATCAGATGCACGAAATTCATTCTTTGATCACCGATCTCAACGCCGATATCAAAACCTACACCTACGACGGCGATACGCCCGATGACGCGCGACAGGCCATTCGTAAATCAGGCCACGTTATCGTCACCAATCCTGATATGTTGCACACGGGAATTCTGCCGCATCACACCAAATGGCAAAAACTTTTTTCCAACTTAAAATACGTGGTGATTGACGAGCTGCATATCTACCGCGGCATCTTCGGTTCGCACTTTGCCAATGTCATCCGCAGGCTCGTGCGCATCTGCCGTTTTTACGGCGCCAATCCTGTTTTTATCTGCTGCTCGGCCACGGTGGCCAATCCCAGAGAGCACGCCGAAAAAATACTGGAGCGTGAAGTGGCGCTTATCGACAAAAGTGGCGCGCCGACTGCGGCAAAGACTTTTATTCTTTTCAATCCGCCGCTCATCAATCGCGAGCTGGGCATACGGCAAAGCGCGATGACGCCCGCGCGCAAAATCGCCGCCGATCTTATCGGCAACGACATTCAGACGATAGTTTTTGCCACCAGCCGCCTCAACGTGGAAGTGCTCACCAAATATCTCAAAGATAAATTCGTAAAGAGCAAACCACTGGATGACCATTTTGTCACCGGCTACCGCGGCGGCTATCTGCCAAATTTAAGGCGCGAAATCGAAAAAGGCCTGCGCACGCGCGAAGTCATGGGCGTTATCAGCACCAACGCGCTGGAGCTGGGCATTGATATCGGTGATCTGGAAGCGTGCATTATGACAGGCTACCCGGGCTCCATCGCCAGCACCTGGCAGCCGGCCGGGCGAGCGGGACG
>DIEW01000057.1:0-2460 GCA_002418825.1 Syntrophaceae bacterium UBA5764
CCGACAACCGCCACGCGCCGCCCTTCAACTTTTCCCGCATTAAGAAATGCCGCTGATACTTCCGCCATCTGTTCCAGCGAATTTACTCTAATGGCACCGCTTTGTTTGAAAAACGCGCTCCATATCTTTTCGGTTCCGGCCATAGATCCGGTATGAGAAGATACAGCTCTGGCGCCGGATTCCGTGAGCCCCGCCTTCAGGATGATCACCGGTTTTTCTTTGTTGATTCTGGTTATTAACTCCAGCAGCTTACGGCCGTTTTTGACTCCTTCCAGATACATAGTGATGATTTTTGTCTCCTCGTCGTGGGAGAAAAATTCCAGAAAATCGGTGCTGTCCATAGTCAGTGCGTTGCCGTAGCTGATGACCTTGCTGAAATAAATTCCGAAATGTGAGCTGGCGTAATTGGAAAAATCCTGAGAGTGCCCCCCGCTTTGTGTGATAAAAGCGACAGGGCCGCTTTTATCAGGGGGAGCAACCCAAGTTACAATGCGTGATTTAGGCACGTAAAGTCCCATGCAGTTAGGTCCGATGACATTAAGCTTTCCTTCCGCGGCGATTTTTTCGATTTCTGCCTGAAGGCGGAGACCTTCTTCCTCACCTGTTTCTTTGAAGCCGGAAGAAAAAATGTGCACGTTTTTGCTGCCGGAGGCAACACAGTCTCTCAAAGCATCGGGGACGAAAGGCGCCGGCACGGCGATTATGACCAAATCAACCGGCTTTTTCAGAGAGGTCAAAGAGGGATGCGTTTTAATTCCGTCGATTTCATCCGCTTTCGGATTTATGGGATAGAGCTTGCCCGGAAAGCCAAAATCTTTGAGACATCCGAACATGCCACGAAATCCTCTGTTCCGTGGACGCATGGCGCCGATGACAGCAATGCTCTTAGCGTTGACCATTTGCTCCAGTGCGGCGTTAAGTACTTCAATTTCCTGCGGAGTTCTTTCGGCAAACCGTCTTTTAGCGGCTGATCTGTTATCCATGTTCAGGACAACCAGCGCATCAACAGCAGTTACCTTACCATCGGGAGAAACCAACAGCGGGTTTATATCGACTTCTTTGATATCGAGACGTTCCGTGCCCAGTTTTGATAAACCAAGCAGAACATTGATTAATTGTTTTTTATCTGCGGGTGATTCGCCTCGGAAGCCTTCCAGAAGTTTGCTTGACATAATTTCTTCCATCATGTCTTCAGCCTGAATTTCATCGAAAGGCGCGATGCGGAAAACCACATCTTGGAGCGCTTCGGTGAAAACACCGCCCAGACCGAACATCACCACCGGTCCGAACTGCTCGTCTTGAAAAAGACCGGCGACAAACTCACGTTTTCCTTGTATCTGCGGTTGCAGAAGAAATCCTTCTAAATCCGCGCCGGCGGAATTTTGAATTTCGAGGCAGGCATTTTTGACTTCGATCGCAGAGGCTAAATTTAGTTTAACCAAACCCCTTTCTGTTTTATGGGTAAGTTTTGTCCCTAGGCCTTTGAGAACTACGGGGAAACCGAAAACTGCCGATTTGGATACTGCTTGTTCCACGGTGGAGATTACCGCTTCTTCCACCACCGGCACACCGTATTTCTTTAATAATATTTTTGACTCCGCCTCAGTTAATGCTACCGTACCCTCATCAGCATCTTTACCGATTGCTTTTACCGCTTCCATCTGGTACTTCTTTTATCCATCCTTTCCGCTGGATCATTTGGCATAAGCACTTGAATTGAGAAAGGTACTCAACGAACCAGCAGTGATTGCAACATATAGATTTAATTATATATACAAAAAAAGACAGTGAAATCAAGAAATATTACATTTTGTGTGCCTTTGAGCCGGATTTGATTGTAATTTTTTTTTTTACAAATGGCGAAAGTCAGCAGTTGATGATATAGTATGTCACTATAAGCATTTAGACAAGATAATAGCCCGGTGCAAAGTCAGAAAGAAATGAAAGGTTCAGCAAAAAAATATCTGCGCGCGCAGGCGCATCATCTCAAGCCTGAGGTAATTATCGGTGCCAAAGGCGTAACCGATGGCCTTATCGCCTCGGTTGATTTGGCGCTTAAGGATCACGAACTCATCAAAGTAAAATTCGGCGAATTCAAAGAAGCTAAAAAAGAAATTTCGGCCCAAATCGCACAGGCGACAAAAAGCGAACTCGTCGGCCGTGTCGGCAACATCGCCATCCTCTACCGCCAAAATCCGGAGCCGGGGAAAAGAAAAATTAAGATAACTTGAATTAAAAAAGGAAGCTGGCAACGAAGATAGTGTTTTGATTCGGAAGCGGTGCTATCTTCTCGTCAACTGCCGATACTTAATCCGATGCGGTTGGCTGGCGGCGGTGCCGAGTCTGCTTTTACGGTCTTCCTCGTATTCGGAATAATTTCCGTCAAAGAAAAACACTTTGCTGTCTCCTTCAAAAGCCAGAATGTGCGTGCAGATTCTGTCCAGAAACCAGCGGTCGTGG
>DIEW01000057.1:2502-2982 GCA_002418825.1 Syntrophaceae bacterium UBA5764
GATCATTGGTCGGTTCGTCCAGCAGTAATACATTGCCGCCTTCTTTGAGCATGCGCGCCAGATGCACACGGTTACGTTCCCCCCCGGAAAGAGCGCCCACTTTCTTTTGCTGATCCGTTCCGGAAAAATTAAAGCGCGCGACATAGGCGCGCGAATTTATTTGCCGATTGCCGATAGGAACGATATCCAACTTGCCGGAGATTACTTCCCAGATAGTTTCATCGGGGGGGAGAGAATCGCGGCTTTGATCAACGTAGGCGAGTTTTACTGTTTCGCCGATGCGGATTTCTCCTGTGTCTGGTTTTTCCTGACCGATAATCATGCGGAATAATGTAGTTTTACCCGCGCCGTTCGGACCGATGACGCCCACAATCCCACCGGGCGGAAGTTTAAAAGTCATGCCTTCCACTAAAAGCTTCTCGCCGTAGGCCTTGGAGACATCTTTGGCTTCGATAACCAGATCGCCCAGTCGCGGTCCCG
>DIEW01000022.1:0-220 GCA_002418825.1 Syntrophaceae bacterium UBA5764
TCCTGGTCGTGGGCTCCAGTTAAGGGAGAATTATGCGCAATAATATTATTTTAGCCTGCACGGAATGCAAGCAGCGAAATTACGTTACAACTAAAAACAAACGTACCATGCAAAACCGTCTGGAGTTAAAAAAATATTGTAAGTTTTGTCGTGGGCACAAATTGCACAGGGAGACTAAGTAGGTGATGTGGATAAAGGCCAGTAGCTCTAATGGATAGAG
>DIEW01000022.1:227-3108 GCA_002418825.1 Syntrophaceae bacterium UBA5764
AGTCCCTCCTGGCCTGCCATATTTTCGCATAAAAGGATTTGAAGGCTATGGAAAAAATTAAAGAGACCTTCCAAAGAATGACTCAATTTTTCAAGGATGCCAAAGCGGAGCTGAAAAAAGTCACTTGGCCGAATAGGAAACAGACTCTGGCTTCGACATCAGTCGTTTTGATTATTGTTTTTATTGTGGCAATTTATCTGGGCATAATTGACTATATTCTGGCCAGGCTGGTTCGCTTGGTTTTAGGTTAGGAAAATGGCTTTAAAGTGGTATGTGGTTCATACATATTCGGGATATGAGAGCAAGGTAAAAACGAGCCTGCAGGAAAGGATCGAGATGGCGGGCGCACAGGACTATTTTGCGGATATTCTCATTCCGGAAGAAGATGTTGTGGAATTGGTTTCGGGAGAGAAGAAGACTTCCAAGCGCAAATTTTTCCCCGGCTACATTCTGGTGCGCATGGAAATGACGGATGAAACATGGCATATCGTAAAAAATACGCCCAAGGTTACCGGTTTTATCGGCAGTAAAGACAAGCCTTCGCCCATCTCCGATAAGGATGTGGAAAACCTGAAAATTAGAATTGATGAAGGGACACTGAAGCCAAAACCAAAATTCAAATTCGATGTTGGCGATCATGTGAAAATCATCGACGGGCCTTTTACCAATTTTGATGGGGTTATTGATGAGGTAAAACCGGAAAAAAGCAAACTGAGAGTTATTGTGAGTATTTTCGGAAGGCCGACACCCGTGGAATTGGACTTTATACAGGTAACACAAGGCGGCTGAGATACAATAAGGCTTTTTGAAATGCCTTTAAAATTTTTTGGATCAGGTGAATCTTATGGCAAAGAAAGTTATCGCAAGTATAAAATTACAAATAACGGCGGGGAAAGCCACTCCCTCGCCACCGGTGGGGCCTGCACTGGGTCAGCACGGGGTTAATATTATGGAGTTCTGCAAAGCGTATAACGCCATGACGCAAAAGCAGGAAGGAATGATTGTTCCCGTGGTCATTACCGTTTACGCTGACAGATCGTTCACGTTTGTAACGAAAACACCTCCGGCATCTGTGTTGCTCAAGCAGGCGGCTAAAATAGCCAAAGGCGCGGCTGACCCCAAGAGGGAAAAGGTTGGGACAGTTACGGCCAAGCAGGTGCAAGAAATCGCCCAGTTAAAATATAACGATTTGAACGCGGTTGATATGGAAGGCGCTATAAAGATTATTGCCGGCACGGCAAGATCTATGGGAATAGAAATAGTAGGCTAATTTAGAAGAGGGTTTATTATGGCAGGAAGAGGAAAACGAATATTGACAGCAAAAACAAATGTGGAGGCGGGCAAACGCTATACGTTAAAAGAAGCTACGGAAATGATTGTGGCTATGCCGCACGCAAAATTTGACGAAACGGTGGATGTGGCCGTCCGTCTGGGTGTCAATCCCGCGCATGCTGACCAGATGGTACGGGGTAGTGTGGTTTTGCCCAACGGCTTGGGGAAAACAGTGCGTGTTCTGGTTTTTGCCAAAGGTGACAAAGAAAAGGAGGCATTGGATGCCGGTGCGGATCTTATAGGTAATGATGAGATTGTCGAGAGAATCAAAGGCGGTTGGTTTGAGTTTGACCGTGTTATCGCTACGCCAGATATGATGGGAACGGTAGGTAAAATCGGTAAGATTCTAGGGCCGCGTGGCCTGATGCCCAATCCCAAAGTGGGAACGGTCACGTTTGATGTAGCTAACGCCGTAAAGGATCTCAAGGCGGGCAAGGTGGAATTCCGCGTGGAAAAGGCCGGTATTGTCCACTCTCCTGTAGGGAAACTTTCCTTCGGCGCTCAAAAGTTGAGCGAAAACGTATCGGCATTGATGGAAACAATAATAAAATTAAAACCGGCGTCCAGTAAAGGAACGTATATTAAAAGTATATCTGTTTCCAGTACAATGGGTGCGGGAGTAAGAATTGATCCTCTCGAATTTAAGACAGCTTGATGGAGAGAGGTTTTTTGATTTTAGCAAGAAGGTCGAAGACAGCAGGTACAGAAAGTTTAAACGTGAAGCGGCCTGCCGAGACTCGTGAAATAAAAGTTACTTTTTTTCGGGTAGACATTTTTTAAACGGGAATCGGGAATAAAATGGCGCCGTTTCTATTCTGTATGTGGCTGTATTCTCCGGCCTCAAGAAAGTTAAATTAGTGAGGAAAGGAGGATAGTATATTGGATCGGAGAACAAAAGAGCAAGTAGTATCCGAATTGCATGAGAAGCTCAAAGAAGCCAAGGTTGGCGTTTTAACCAGCTTTAGCGGCATGAACGTCGTGAAAATGGAGGCCTTGAGAAACGCTCTGCGCAAGTCCGGCGCTGAAGTGAAGGTTGTAAAGAACACCCTTCTGGGAATTGCCTCAAAAGACACTCCCTTCAGCATTTTGTCCGAACACTTCCACTGGACCATAGCCATGATTCTGGGCTACGCGGACCCGGTTGAGCCGACGAAAGCACTGGTTGATTTTGCCAAAAAAAATCCGGAGCTGGAAATAAAGATTGGCGCGCTGGACGGAAAGATTTTGACCAGGGAAGACCTAATAGCGCTGTCCGAATTGCCCAGCAGGGAAGTTCTTCTGGGCAAGTTGGTATCGGTCATGGCGGCTGTGCCGACATCGCTGGTTACGGTGTTAAGCGGCGTTCAGAGAAGCTTTGTGCAACTGCTTAATGCTTACGCGGAGAAGAAAAAAAGTTTAAACTAAAAAACATACAGAAGAGAGGATAAAAAAATGTCAGATAAAATTACAAAAGAAGATGTCATAAAATTTATTGAAGGAATGACCGTGCTGGAGCTTTCCGCTCTGGTGAAAGAACTGGAAGAAAAATTCGGCGTGTCCGCGGCGGCTC
>DIEW01000047.1 GCA_002418825.1 Syntrophaceae bacterium UBA5764
CCAACCGCCTGCAGCACTATTATCAATACCAGGTAATCATGAAACCATCACCAATCAATATCCAGGACATGTACCTGGATTCACTCAAGAGTTTCGGTATCGATCCGCTGGATCACGACATACGCTTTGTCGAGGATGACTGGGAATCACCCACGCTGGGCGCCTGGGGCCTTGGCTGGGAGGTATGGCTTGACGGAATGGAAATCACCCAATTCACCTATTTTCAGCAAGTGGGCGGATTCGACCTCAATCCCGTGTGCGCCGAATTGACTTACGGTATCGAGCGTATTGCCATGTACATCCAGGGAATAAATAATGTGTTCGACTTGCAGTGGACCGAAAAAATCAAATACGGAGATGTTCATCACCAGAGTGAAGTCGAATTTTCCACTTACAATTTTGAGCTGGCCGATATCGCCATGCTGCGTAAACTTTTTGACATGTATGAAAAAGAAGCCCTGCGAGTTGCCGAAAAGGGGCTTGCCCTCCCCGCTTACGATTACTGTCTGAAATGTTCACATTCTTTTAATTTGCTCAACGCACGCGGAGCAATCAGCGTGGCCGAAAGAACAAGCTATATCGGCAGGGTGCGCAATCTCGCCCGGCTGAGCGCAGAGCTTTTCTTGAAACAGCGCGGAGAAATGAACTATCCCCTTCTAAAAAACAACTAGAGACTCTGGAGACGAAATGAACAACGAGCTGCTTTTTGAAATCGGAACAGAAGAAATTCCCGCCGTCTTTTTGCCTAAAACCATTGTGGATATGGAAGAAATTATTCAAAAACTATTGGTGGAAAAAAGAATAGTTTTTGAAGGAATAAAATGCCTGGCCACGCCAAGGAGGCTGGTTCTTCATATAAAAGATTTGGCACGCAAGCAAGACGATCAAACCTTGGAAAAAATCGGGCCGGCAAAAAAATCCGCCTTTGATGAAAACGGCAAACCGACCAAAGCAGCGCTGGGCTTTGCCCGGAGTGTGGGAATAGAAACACACGAATTAGAAATAATCGTTACGGATAAAGGTGAATACGCTGGCGCCCGTAAAAAAATTGCGGGGAAACCCACGGAAGAACTTCTGCCGGATATTCTCAAAAATTTTCTTATGTCGATCCCGTTTAAAAAATCCATGCGTTGGGGCAGCTGCGATTTGCGCTTTGCGCGCCCGATTCACTGGCTCCTTGCTCTGTACGGCGGAGTTATTATTCCTCTTCAGATTGACAATATTTCCAACGGCAATAAATCTTATGGCCATCGTTTCCTGAGCCCTGCACCTTTTTCCGTTTCCGGCTTTGACGATTATCTGGCCAAGACAAAAAAGAATTTTGTCATTGCCGACCCGAAGGAGAGGGAAAAGATAATTCTCGCCGAAGCGCAAAAAGCAGCAAAACAAGCGGAAGGAAAACTGTTTTACACCGCAGAGCTTCTGGAAACGGTTACTTTTCTTGTAGAATACCCCGTTATCATCCGCGGAAAATTTCACGATAATTTCCTTAAAATTCCGAAAGATGTCATTATCACGACAATGATTTCTCACCAAAAATACTTTCCTGTGGTAAACAACCAGGGCGAACTGCTGCCCTGCTTTATTGCCGTCAGCAACACCAAACCGCGCGACGAAAACATTGTCATCCAGGGCAATGAGCGTGTTCTGCATGCGCGCCTCGCCGACGCTCAATTCTTTTTTGAAGAAGACAAAAAAACCCCTCTGGAAAATCGCGTTGAGTCCTTAAAAAAAGTGGTTTTTCACACGCTACTGGGCACATCATACGAAAAAGTGATGCGATTCCGCAAATTAGCCGCAAAAATAGCGCAAACAATAAAACCGGAAGCAAAAAGTGATGTCGAGCGGGCGGCACTTTTGGCCAAAGCAGATTTGGAAACTCTGATGGTCGGAGAATTCTCCGAGTTACAGGGAATCATCGGCCGGGAATACGCTCTTTTGTCGGGGGAAAAACCGCTCATTGCCAATGCGATATATGAGCATTACCTGCCCATCGTCGCCGGCGGAGAGCTACCCCAAAGTGACGAAGGAGCAATAGTGGGCATCGCGGATAAAATGGACAGTATCGTTGGTTTCTTCGGCGTCGGCCTGGCGCCCACGGGGACAGCGGATCCGTACGCGCTCAGACGACAGGCCATAGGCATAATCAACATTATCCTGTCCAAACATTACGCGCTGTCTCTTGATTACCTCTTTGACGAAAGTTTCCGCTTATTTAAAAATGCTTTCCAAAGACCCTCGACGGAAATAAAGCAAGAAGTGCTGCGATTTTTTGCCGGACGCCTGGAAAATCTGTTCATTTCTCAAGGCTACGACTATGACACAGTAGATGCGGTTTTAGCCGCCGGTTTTAGCGACTTGGTTGCTTGCGAGAAAAAGATAAAAGCCCTGCACGACTTCCGCAAAAATCCGGATTTCGAACCTATCTCGACTGCTTTCAAACGTGTCGACAATATTCTAAGAGGATTTGGCGAGCCTCGATTGAACACAAAACTTTTCCTTATGGATACGGAAAAGAATCTTTTTTCCGCCTTTAAGAAAGTCAGCGGTAAAGTCGAAACAAAAATTAAAGGCAGTGACTATTTCGGCGCCCTGACCGAACTGGCCACCTTGCGTACGCCGGTGGACAATTTCTTCGACCATGTTATGGTCATGGATAAAGATAAAGAAATCCAGTTCAATCGCCTCTCTCTTTTGAAGGAAATATCAGCAATGTTTCACAAGATTGCCGATTTTTCCAAAATTGTTACGGCAGGATAACCTGTGCGGTTTTTCTATTATTTAATACGATAAATCGACCGTATTGTCATTACAACCGCCGGATCTCGAATATAATTTTCGCCTCATGAAATTTCACGTTTCTTTCAACCTTTTTG
>DIEW01000017.1:0-264 GCA_002418825.1 Syntrophaceae bacterium UBA5764
AGAGCCAGGCCAAGGAACTGCGCGAGGAAATCGCCCTGCTCGAGGGCGCGGCCAATCCTTTTGATATCAGAGAATATCTCAAGGCCGGCCAGACGCCGGTTTTTTTCGGCAGTGCCATTAATAACTTCGGCGTCAAAGAATTGCTTGACGCTTTTGTGAAAATCGCCCCGCCGCCGGTGGCGCGGCCGACCACCACGCGCGTGGTGAGTCCCGATGAGGGTGATTTTTCCGGGTTTGTTTTTAAAATTCAGGCCAACATGGACC
>DIEW01000017.1:466-665 GCA_002418825.1 Syntrophaceae bacterium UBA5764
AAGTTCACCGGCATTCCGCATTTCGCGCCGGAACATTTCTGCCGAGTACGGCTCAAAGACCCCCTGCGCATGAAACACCTGCAGAAAGGATTAACTCAGCTTTCCGAAGAAGGAGCTATCCAGGTTTTTCGTCCCGTTTGGGGTTCGGATAATATCCTGGGCGCTGTAGGAGCGCTGCAGTTTGACGTGACCATGGCGC
>DIEW01000017.1:688-4006 GCA_002418825.1 Syntrophaceae bacterium UBA5764
ACGCCGCCGCCCGCTGGGTCACCTGTGACGACGCGAAAATTATTGAAGACTTTCAGAAAAAGAATCAGTCCAACCTGGCCGTGGATACGGAAGGGAATCTGGTTTATTTGGCGGCAAGCGAATGGCGCCTTGCTCATATCATGGAAGAGTGGCCAAAAGTAAAATTCCACAAAACCATGGAAAAAAGCTGAACAAAAAACCCGTTTGTTCGAAACACACCGACCCGTATATCCGTTTTATTCTGATCTTAACAAGAAATTTCTCTCTTCCTATTTTTCATCAAATAAAGTAGCATTCCCCGAGTACTTGAAAAATTATTTTCTCTTTTTTCGGAAAACGACATGCTGGATCAGAAAAAATCCGTTATTTCCTGGGCAATGTACGACTGGGCGAATTCGGCTTTCGCCACCACCGTGATGGCCGGTTTTTTCCCCATCTTTTTTAAAGAGTACTGGGCCGACCCCAACCTGCCGCAGCAAAGCACTTTTTATCTGGGCATGGCCAATTCCCTTGCCTCTATCATTGTCGCGGCGCTGGCTCCTTTTCTGGGGGCGGTGGCTGATCGCGGCTCGGCCAAAAAGAAATTTCTATTCTTTTTTGCTTTCTTAGGCGTAGTCATGACCGGCTCCCTTTATATGGTGGCACAGGGGCACTGGATGCAGGCGGTTATTTTTTATGTGGCCGCGACCGTGGGTTTTTCCGGCGGCAACATCTTTTACGATTCGCTGATTACCGGCGTTTCTTCGGAAAAGAAAATGGACTTTACCTCCACGCTGGGATTCGGCCTGGGCTACATCGGCGGCGGTCTACTTTTCTTGCTCAACGTCCTGATGTTTCAGTTCCCCGCTTTTTTCGGAATTTCCGGCAAAGTCATGGCGATAAAACTTTCGTTTTTATCCGTCGCCATCTGGTGGGCGGTTTTTTCCATACCTCTGTTTCTTTTTGTCAAAGAGCCGAAAGCCGAAAAAGGCGTGCCCCTTTTCCAAGCTGTCGTTGAAGGATGGCAACAACTCATCGGAACTTTGCGCGACATCCGGCATCTGAAAGTGGTGGGGCTTTTTCTGCTGGCTTACTGGTTTTATATCGACGGCGTGGATACGATAATCCGCATGGCCGTCGATTACGGAAAATCACTGGGTTTTGACAGCGGCGCGCTTATTGCCGCCCTGCTGATGGTGCAGTTCATCGCCTTTCCCGCTGCGATATTATACGGTTTGTTCTCCATGCGCATCGGTACCAAAAAAGCCATTATGATTGCTATCTGCGCCTACACTCTCATAACCCTGCTGGCTTTTTTCATGACGCAAAAATGGCATTTCTTTGCGTTGGCCGCCTGCATCGGCCTTTTTCAGGGCGGCATTCAGGCGCTCAGCAGAAGCCTCTTCGCGCTGATTATTCCCGCGAACAAATCAGCGCAGTTTTTTGGCTTTTTCAATATGCTGGGCAAATTCGCGGTGGTTTTCGGACCGGTGATGATGGGTGTCATCACTATTCTTACCGAAAACGTCCGCTATGGAATTTTGTCTGTTACCGTGCTTTTCGTTGCTGGCGGGTTTTTACTCTCCAAAGTAAACATAGAAGAGGGCAAACGAGTGGCAAAAGAATACCTGTAAATAACTACATAAGTACAATCAAGGAGGCGAACATGTCTTCAGAAGATAAGCAAGCTGTAATAGTCTCGGCAATAATAATCGGGGTATGTTTGTTAATAGGACTGGCTACAGGAGGTTATTATATCGGGAAAGGTTCAACGCGCTTCAAATCGGATATCCGCACGGTAACTGTCAAGGGATTGGTGGAAAAAGAAGTAAAAGCCGATCAAGCCGTCTGGACACTGTCTTTTCGGCGGGCCAGTGAAAACCTGAAAGACGCGCACGCCAGAATAACCGCGGATAAAGAATTATCTGTTGCCTTTCTCAAAAAGCAGGGCTTTAAAGAAGAAGAAATTAACTTACAGCCGATGAAAATTGTCGACAAGTTGGCGCGCGATTATGATTCCGGTCAGGCAAATGAACGCTACAGATATGTTGCCACCAGCGCCGTGCGCGTAATGACCAAAAACGTCGGCCTGGTGATAAAATCCCTCGGAGAAACAGAAAAATTGCTCAAAGCCGGTGTGCTCCTTGACGGCCAGATGGATGGCATCGCTAATCCGCGATATACAATCACCGTTTTCAACGAATTGCGGCCGCAACTGCTGGCGGAAGCCACCAAAAACGCGCGGCTGACCGCGCAGCAATTTGCCTCCGATTCCGGAGCGAAAATCGGCAAAATCCGTTCGGCCAATCAGGGAACCATTCAGATTTTCGGCAGTGACGGCAACGATGAATCGGCTTATTATAGCCCGACAAGCACGCCCGTTAAAAAGATAAGGGTGGTGAGCACGTTCGAGTTTGAGCTGAAATAGAATTTTACTTTGTCGGTTTTAGCCGCTTATCCATTCCGGTAAAGCCGCAGTCGGGTTGATAGCAGGTTACATTCATAAATTCGCATTTCTGTTTGCAGGAAGGACAAATCTCCGGTGGCTTGATTTCCACCACAGTATTGCCGCAATTGCTGCATTTCCACGTATTTTTCATAATATTTTGATTGTTTTCCGCCATTTTTAATGTCCCTTCTCCTAATTATTTCTTTATCTTCATTTAACACAAATGCCGGTATTAATATGCCTTTTATCATTCATGACGAATATTCTTGAAATTATAACTCGTTTCCGGTAAACGGATATACCATTTTATCAGGAAAAATGCATGGCCAAAGGCACAAAGAAAACCGACCTTTCAGTATTGACACTGCTGGGTAAACCGACTAAACCTTCAAAAAAATTAGAGGTGTTTCCCAATCATCATCCCCGGCGCGAATATGTGGTTGTTTTACAGACGGATGAATTCACCTGCATCTGTCCCAAAACCGGCCAGCCGGATTTCGCCAAGATAAAAATAGAATATATACCGGATAAAAAAATCCTCGAATCAAAATCGTTGAAATTATATTTATGGTCCTTCCGCAACCATGGTGTTTTTCACGAGCATGTGACCAACATTATTCTGGATGATTTGGTTGCCGTGCTCCAACCACGATGGTGCAAGGTTAGCGCGCAGTTTGCCGTGCGCGGCGGTATTGGCATAACAATCGACGCCGAGTATAAAAAATAATTGCCTTTATACAAGAAACACAATCGGGCAGACACAGAAACGTTTTTAGGCATAAACAAAAGTTACAAAATGGGTAAACGCAAAGACATTAAAAAGGTATTGATTATCGGGTCCGGTCCCATCGTTATCGGACAGGCGTGTGAATTCGATTATTCCGGCACGC
>DIEW01000007.1:0-1224 GCA_002418825.1 Syntrophaceae bacterium UBA5764
GGATTTAAAGCGGTCGTAAAAATCATAAATTACTTCCGCAAGAGGCATTTCGTAAGAAAGTTCTACGCGCCCGGGGCTGGTGTAATGCATATTGGAATTGGCACCGCGCTTTTCCATACAAAGTTTCATCACCGCGCCCAGATAACGTTCCGGCATCATCATCATCGCGCGGATGTAAGGTTCTTCCCCTTTCTCGATAGACATCGGATCGGGATAATGCGTGGGATTGTCCACATAAAACGTTGAACCGTCTTTCAGCGTAAAGCGATAACGGACGCTGGGCACGGAAAGAATTATGGATAAATCGTATTCTCTTTCCAGACGCTCCTGCACGACATCCAGATGTAAAAGCCCCAGAAAGCCGCAGCGGAAACCCTGACCCAAAGCGGCGGATGAATCTTTTTCATAAATAAATGAAGCGTCATTGAGTTTATATTTTTCCAGTGAATCCGCTAGATCCTGATAATCATCGGACGCGATAGGATAAATGGAAGCAAAAACAACAGGTTTGACTTCTTTAAATCCCGGCAGGGGCTGAGAACAGGGTTTGTTCTGCAGCGTGATCGTATCACCCGTACGCACGTCAGCAACTGTTTTTACGCCGGCGATAATGTAACCCACTTCGCCCGCGGAAAGTTTTTCTCGTTTGGTACGTTGTAAAAGAAAATGCCCCACTTCTTCCACTTTGTAAGTGGCGCCGTTGGACATGAACTTGATAATATCGCCGCTTTTTACGCTTCCTTCGAATATCCGGCAGTGGATAATTGTGCCGCGGAAAGGGTCGTACTGCGCGTCAAAAATCAGTGCGGCCAGAGGATTGGTTGCATCTCCTTTCGGTGAAGGAATGCGCTTAACTATAGCTTCGAGTATTTCTTCAATTCCTGTTCCTTCTTTGGCGGAACATTTTATGTGCGTGTCCGGATCCAGTCCCAGTTCGGAATCAATTTGTTCCAGAACACGCTCCACATCGGCGGAGGGGAGATCAATTTTATTTATTACCGGAATGATTTCGAGATTGTGTTCCATGGCCAGATATAAATTGGCCAGCGTCTGCGCCTGCACGCCTTGCGCCGCGTCTATGACCAGCAGAACTCCTTCGCAAGAAGCGAGTGAACGGGAAACTTCGTAAGAAAAGTCGACATGGCCGGGAGTGTCGATCAGATTAAGAATATATTGATTTCCGTCTGATGCCGTGTAGGGCAGGGAGATGGCGTTACTTTTGAT
>DIEW01000007.1:1312-30907 GCA_002418825.1 Syntrophaceae bacterium UBA5764
ATATGCGCGATAATGCTAAAGTTTCTGATGAGTTCCATATTTTAAATGTTAAAAAAGCCCTCCAGTAATTTGGCGGGCTTTTATGATAAATATTTTCCGTTAATTTAGGCAAGTTTTTTCAGAAGTTCTTCCGAAACTTCCTTCACTCCCTTGCTGCCGTCGACAGTGATAACTTTTGTTCTATTTTTGAAATAATTGACGGCGGCCAGTGTGCCGGTTTTGGTATCATAATAAATGCCGTGGCGTTTATCGATGGCGCTGGTATCCTGGTCGTCGGCACGGGTGGACAAATCTTCACAACCACATACGCGGCAGACAGTTTTTCCGTCGTGCTCATGCGGTTTGATGGCATCGATGTAAATGTTGTTCGGATGATTGTTGTCCATCTTGCAAAGCCGGCGGCCCATGATGCGTTTCTTTGCCGTGTCTCTGTCCAGATCTATTTCAACGACATAATCAAGTTTTATTTTTTCTTTTTCCAGAGCGCTCCAGAGAGCTTCGGCCTGTGCCAGATTACGGGGAAATCCGTCCAGAAGCCATCCCTTTTTGCAATCATCTTCTTTGAGGCGGTTTAAAATCATGGGAATGGTGATATCGTCGGGGACAAGTTCGCCGCGGTCGATATACGCCTTTGCTTTTTCCCCCAGCGGGGTTTTTTTGGAAATGTTTTCCCGGAAAATAACGCCCGTTTCAATGTGCGGTACGTCGTATTTCTTCTGCACGATAGCCCCCTGAGTTCCTTTGCCGCTGCCATTGGGGCCGAAAATTAAAATATTCACTTTTACAGACTCCTTTCCCAAATATTAAAGTGGCACTCTTATAATGTATTGCCGTTTTTTTCGCAATGATAAAAGACGGGCTCTTAATTCATTGTTTTATTTTTGAAAGCCACTTTTTGTCAGCGGGATCATTGTCGCTTAGCTGATAAAACATCAGTTCTTTGGCTTACTTGACGAGTCACCGGGCGGGTTTTTGACCAATGCTTTTATCTCATTGTTGATCGTATCTGCCTGCGGTGAGCTTTGCGGAAAGTAATTAAGCGCTTCTTTAAAATGAAAGAGCGCACTTTGTGTCTTCGCCTCCTTTTTGAAATAGAGGCCAAAATGGTAATGTGACTCTCCGAGATTATTGAGTTTTCCGTAAGCCGTGGCAATGTAGTAGTTAATGTCAATATCTTCTGCGGGTGTATTTTTGACGGCCAGATAATTATGGAGAGCATCCCGATAATTACCCAGAGAAAAATAAGTTTTGCCCAAAGCCAATTTGAGTTCATCATCGTCGGCGTCAAAGCTGATTGCCTTTTGAAGGAATGTCTCAGCTTGCCCGGCATCGCCTGTTTTCAGATAAATTAAACCAAGGGTTTTTAAAATATCTTTGTCAAGCGGCGCTATGGCCAGGGCCTTCTGCAGATGAGCCAATGCAGAAGTTGTTTGCCCCAGTTTGTCTTCTGTCATGGCTAAGGCATAAAACAAATCAACGTTATCAGGCTCTTTAATTAAAGAGGCAGTTAATTGACTTTGTCTGGTTTTCAATTCGGCTATGTCCATAGGAAGCAAAGCCTGGATTCTTTTTAAATTACCGACGATGTTTTTCTTTCCCGGAAGGGTGTATTGGGTTAAAATAAGACTTTCCAGGTAGAAAATACGTTCATCGGTACCAGGATGAGTCCGCATATAGGAAGGTATGCTTTTGGACAAAAACTCGTGCTTTTTAATTAAGCGGAGGAAACTTACCATCGCGCTCGGATCGTATCCTGCGTTGAAAAGATAGGTTATACCCAGTCGGTCAGCTTCTTCTTCATGCTCGCGTTGGTATTTTAAGGTTAGAGCTCCGGCTCCGGCCAAGGAGAAAGCGGCAATAGCTGCCGAAGCCTCTCCTCCACCGCCTAAAAACGCTCCGGCAATCATTGCCGCTAGCGCCGCCATGTTCAGTTTTGTTGATTTTTCAATGATCCGTGCAATATGCCGCGCGTTGGCGTGAGCTAATTCATGAGCGATTACTCCGGCAAGTTCGGCCTCATTGTCTACAGCGCTGATAAGTCCTTTGTGCAGATAAATGTAACCGCCGGGAGTGGCAAAAGCGTTTATCGCTGAACTGTCCACAACGGAAAAAGTGTAATCGAAAGGCGCCTTTTTGCTTTGCGCCAGAACAAGACTGCCAACTTGTGTTATATATTCGTTAAGCTGCTTGTCTTTAAGAAGAAAATTATTTTGATTAAGTTTGTCGAAAAATTCTTTGCCCAATTTCCTTTCGTCATCGATCGTAAAGGCAGCAAAACAAATCTCGGCAGAAAACAAAAGCGTGGCGATTGCCACAATCAAAAATTTGTATTGCTTTTGTATTATTTTATGCATAAAAGATTTCCTCTTGCGTTGAGTTATACTATCTTTTTTGCCGTATTATGGCAAGTCCTGCTTTATGAAACGGAAAGAGAGCATGAATATCAGAAGCACGGAAAAGAAAAAAGTTATAATAACTATTGACGGGCCGGCCGGGGCCGGAAAAAGTACAGTGAGCAAAATACTGGCTGAAAAACTGGGATATCTTTACCTAGACACCGGTTCACTCTATCGGGCATTGGCTTATCAAGCACTGAAGTCCGAAACGCCTTTGGATAATGAATCAGCCTTAGCTGATCTATGCTCGCGAACGGAGATAAAACTGAAAAACATTGACGGTAAAATGAAAGTGTTTTTAGACGGGATGGATGTCGCCGAGAACATACGCTCCGAGGAAGTAGGAGTTGCCGCCTCCAAAATATCGGCTTACGCCGCTGTGAGACAGTGCCTTTTCCATCTGCAGAGACAGGCGGGGGCGGATGGGAAGCTGGTGGCGGAAGGAAGGGATATGGGTACTGTAGTTTTTCCACATGCAGATTACAAGTTTTATCTTGATGCGAGTATGGAGGAAAGAACAAAAAGGAGGCTTAATGAGCTTTTGGAAAAAAGAAAACCTGCTGAATATCAGTCAGTGCAAAAAGATATAATGGCAAGGGATCAACAGGATACAACAAGACAACTCTCTCCTTTAAAGATACCTGCCGACGCGATCATAATTGATTCGACAAACTTGTCCGTTGCCGAGGTCGTAAAGAAGATTTTCGAAAGTATTTTGAACAAATAGACCGGAGGCAAAATTCATCGTCTCAAACGATACGCTGGATTTTATGTTGCTATTTAATTTCCAGTGTGTTATTTTCTAAAAATTACAGAGATTTATGAAAAACAGGGGGTATTTTTTAATGGTTAACAATAACAACTTAAACTTGACGAAAAAAAAGGAGGTTGATGCGAAATTTTCTGACAAAGATTTGGAGGCACATTCGTTTCAAGTGAAAGAAGAGAACATGGGTTTTAAGGAACTTTATGAACAGAGCCTAAATCAAATTCAATACGGCAATATAGCCCAGGGAAAAGTAGTACAGATTACCAATGATATGGTCATGGTGGATGTTGGTTGGAAAACTGAAGGTTTCATTCCTGCGTCGGAACTGAAGAATGCACAAGGGAATATAAATGTTTCCGTGGGTGACGAGATTGAAGTTTTTATCGATAAAAGAGACGCAGATGGAAACCTGATTCTGTCAAAGAATAAGGCGACAAAACTCAAAGTCTGGGATGAAATAAAGAGTGCCTGTGAAAACAATACCCCCGTAAAAGGTAAGGTTGTTGAAAAGGTTAAAGGAGGTCTTTCTGTTGATATCGGAATTATCGCTTTTCTTCCCGGCTCGCAGGTAGACGTGCGTCCGATCAAAGATCTCGATCAATTCGTCGGTCAAACGATGGATTTCAAGGTGTTAAAGTATGACCGTAAAAGAAACAATGTTGTATTGTCCCGGCGTTCTATTGTGGCCTCGGAAAGAGAAACGGAGAAAAAAGACATTCTTGAAAGTATTCAGGAAGGAAGCATTGTACAGGGTGTCATAAAAAATATTACCGATTACGGCATTTTCATTGACCTGGGAGGCATTGACGGATTGCTCCACGTAACCGATATTTCCTGGGGCAGAATTACGAAACCCTCGGATCACTTCCGCAAGGGTGACAAAATTACCGTTAAAGTTCTTTCTTTTGACCGTGAAAAAGAAAGAGTTTCGCTGGGATTTAAGCAGTTAACGGAAAATCCTTGGGAACACATAATGGAAAAATACCCTGTTGGTTCAATTGCCGAAGGAAAGGTCGTAAATTTGACTGATTACGGCGTATTCGTGGAACTGGAGACGGGAGTCGAAGGATTGGTGCATATTTCTGAAATGTATTGGACAAGGGAAATAAAACATCCTTCGAAAGTTTTAAAGGTAGGTGATGAAATTAAAGTGGTCGTTTTAGACGTAAATACTGAAGCAAAAAGGATTTCCCTGAGCTTGAAACAGACGTCACCCAATCCATGGGAAAAGCTCAAAGAAAAATACCCGGAAGGCACGATAGTTAAAGGAGTGGTTAGAAACATTACTAACTTTGGGGTATTTGTGGGAATAGAGGAAGGTATTGACGGACTGATTCATGTGTCTGATATTTCCTGGAAGCATAGAGTTTCCCATCCTTCTGAGTATTTTAAAAAAGGACAGGAAGTGGAAGCTGTAGTGGAAAAGGTTGATGTCGAAAATGAAAAATTTTCTCTCAGCGTAAAAAAAATGGAAAAAAATCCTTGGGAGGCATTATCTCAAAAGTATGCACCCGGCAGCGTGGTAAACGGTAAAATAACGAATTTTACCGACTTTGGGATTTTTGTGGAGATTGAAGAAGGAATCGAAGGACTTGTTCATATTTCCGAAATCAGCCAAAAGCGCGTAAAGACTTCGTCAGAACTTTACGCGATGGGCGATACCGTGTCAGCGGTTATTAAAAGCATTGATCCCAAATCCAAAAAAATCAGGCTAAGTATAAAAGATGCGGAAGCTCCGGCACCGTCTTCTTCAAATCATTACCTGAATAATAAGGAAAATTTAGGTTCTAATCTTGCACAGGCGCTAGCGGAAGTAAAAATAAACCAATCCAAAGGTGATTAAACATGAGAAAACACCCGGTGATCTTGGGGATGGTTATTCTTTTTGTTATAGCTCTTCTTTCTTATCTGCTTTTTTATAAAGCCGGCGCGTATCCGACCAAAATTAAGACGTTTTCCTCTGTAAACAGAATCGGTGTGGTCAGCATTAATGGGCCGATTTATGATTCCCTGAAAATAAGCGAACAACTTGAAGAATTCGCCAATGACGGTTCCATTATTGCTGTTGTTCTGCGTGTGGATTCGCCGGGAGGTAGCGTGGCTGCTTCTCAGGAAATTTATGACGCAGTTGTGGAGCTCAGAAAAAGTAAAAAAGTCGTGGCGTCGATGGGTTCAATTGCGGCCTCGGGGGGTCTGCTTGTCGCCTGCGCAGCAGACAAAATTATCGCTAACCCCGGCACCATTACCGGTAGTATTTCCGCCATTATGCAGTTTGCGAATTTTGAGGAACTGCTCAAAAAAATCGGATTAAAATCTTCTGTGGTCAAAAGCGGCAAGTATAAAGACATCGGCTCGCCTTTGCGCGACATGACACCGGAAGAAAGGAAAATTATTCAGGAATTGGTCGACGATATCTATAACCAGTTTGTTGATGTTGTCGTAAAAGACCGAAAGTTATCGCGCGAAAAAGTTTTGGAAATTGCCGATGGCCGCGTGTTTTCCGGGCGTAGGGCTAAAGAATACGGTCTTATTGATGACCTTGGCGATATGAACTATGCAGCAAAACTGGCCACTCAACTTGCGGGGAAAGACGGAAAATACGAGCTGGTTTATCCTCGTAAAAAACGCGAATCGGTCTTTGATTATTTGTTGGAAAGCGCCGCAAATCGTTTAAGTGATTCTCTAAAAGAGGGCATGGAGAGTTTTAGCGGCGTAAGTTATTTATATTATCCTTACAAATAAAGGTGGTATCGTGATGACCAAAAGTGATTTGATTAAAAAACTGCAGCAGAAATTTAAAACTTATCCCTACAGGGACATGTATCAGGCCGTTAACATTATCTTCGATTCCATGACTGATGCCTTGGCCAAAGAAGGGCGCATTGAAATAAGGGGCTTTGGTAATTTTACCGTTCGTACAAGGAAACCGCGCCTGGGGCGTAATCCGAAATCGGGAACGAAGGTAGAACTCAAAGAAAGAAAAGTTCCTTTTTTCAAAACGGGCAAAGAACTTAAGCTGATGGTGGACAACAAAAAATGAGTTACAACACAATAATTTTAGAGAAAAAAAACGGTTACGCCATTGTAAAGCTGAACAGACCACGTGAGATGAATGTCATTTGCAAGGAAATGCGTCAGGAGTTGTATCGTGTTTTTTCAGAGCTAGAGGTTGCCACTGAGGTTAGAAGTATTATTCTCACCGGCGGGGAGTACGTATTTTCGGCGGGCATGGATATAAAAGAAATGTCCAATTTGCCGAGCGAAGAAGGCGACGAATTTCTCGAGTCGATGATGAAATACTTGAAGAAGATATATTCCTGTAAAAAACCGATTGTCGCTGCCGTGGGTGGAATTGCTCTAGGCGGTGGTTTTAACTTGGTCACGGTTTGTGACCTTGTTGTCGCCTCGGAAAGCGCCATTTTCTGCCATCCGGAATTAAAGTTCGGTTTTAATCCTTTTTTTTATCCCTTGAGCCAAATTGTGGGATTTACCAAAGCGAAAGAAATAGTTATGCTGGGCGAACCTATCGGTGCTAATGAAGCTTTAAAGATTGGCTTGGTGAACAAAGTCGCATCACCGGAAAACTTTATGAAAGCAGCCGAGGACATGGCCGCTGTGCTGGCAGGACGCTCTGCTAAGGCGCTGGAAGAATTAAAGAATCTTTGCTCTATCGTGCTGCGCATGGATAAAATGGCCGCTTTGGACATCGAATCTTCTATCTGCGCGCTACTTTTTGCGCGGGATGAAAGAAAAACTCAAATGCAGAAAGTTTTGTCTCAAAAAAAAGTACTTACGAAAAGCAAGGAATAGAATAAAACATTAACCTCTTGGTTTTTCCGGCAAAAAGGATTACATGTTGTCCCAATCGTTGCCGGGGGCCGCAAAATCCTTAAGCTGATCCCTTCTTTTTTTATGTTGCAGCTTTTTTAGTGCTTTCGCTTCAATTTGACGGATTCTTTCCCTGGTTACACCCATCATGTCGCCTACTTCTTCCAAAGTAAACGGTCCGTAATTGCAGGCCACCCATGTACAGTTAAGAAACGACTCGTTTTTCAAGCGCCATTCACAGGTTGTATCGGTGCATACTTCGCTAATTAATGTCCCCTTTTTTTTGCATTTATACGTGTTAATCATGGAGCTAACCCCTTAATGGTTAATGTTTAATCAATATAATTATTGCTTTTTGGAAATCAAGAGAAATTATTAAAATATCTTTATCGCTAATGTGAAAGATGCATTACCGCTTTATTTCACGGGAAGTATTAAAGAGCCACTTTACTCCGGCGGACGTCTTTCCGGCACGTATTGGTTTTCGATTTTGCCTTCATTCCACTCACGTGAAACGTATAGGTTGCAATAGCAACTGCCGTATTCCTTTACGTCTGCTTCGCGGTAAACACAGGGGCACATAATATCCCGGTCTTTTTCCCGGTTGCCCGAGGCCAGCCGGCAGGGACAGGACATGTATCCGTAGCGCTCTTTATTTATCAGTAAATCTTTCAAAATGCTCAAAACCCATTTCTTGTTTTTGTTGAAGAAATAACCCTTGGGTTCCTGGGTCTTTTTCAGCATTTCGTAGAGTTCATCGGCGGTCATTATATGCCCAGCGCCTCTCTGATGGCTTTTTCTTGGAAACCGATGATGATTTTATCCCCGATAATAATAGTGGGAAAAGACCGATGGGGATTATATTGCATGACTTCTTCAATGATCGTTTCTCTTTCTTTGCCGACAAGCAAATCAACATCGACAAAATCGAATTCAATATTATTGTCGGCCATGAATTGTTTTGTCGCTTTACAGTGGCTGCAAGTGCTCAAAGTAAACATTTTTACTTTTTGCGGCATTTTTTACTCCTTTATCATTAGATAAAGAAAGTTTATAGATTAACGTTTATTTATGCAAGGCAAATATTTTTGGGAACGGCTTAAAACCATTATCCCTTTGATATTAAATAAAAACTTGACAGATGCTGAGCTATCGTATATAAGCCACCGCTCTTGTTCCTTCACGACGGCTCAGGGCTGCTCAATGTTGGCTTGCATATCTGCTGAATAGGGTTTCAGAAAAAACTAGCCAGGTGAAGTTAGAAGTATCAGCGATTGAAATCAGGCCGAAATCTCTGATGACCGAAGGAGATATTTACGCGAGGTTCAAAGAAAACTATTTAGGTAATTATTAATAAGGTAAACGTACATGAAACCAGACGATAAGAAGGTCCGTAACATCGGGATAAGTGCTCATATTGATTCCGGAAAGACGACGCTGACGGAAAGAATCCTTTATTACACCAAGAGAATCCATGCCATGCACGATGTCAAGGGAAAGGATGGCGTCGGAGCGACTATGGATTCTATGGAGTTGGAAAAGGAACGGGGAATAACAATAGCTTCCGCAGCTACTTATTGCGAGTGGAAGGGTTACGAAATAAATATCATTGACACACCAGGGCATGTCGACTTCACTATTGAAGTGGAAAGGTCTCTGCGGGTTCTTGACGGCGCTGTTTTGGTTTTATGCGCGGTGGGCGGCGTTCAGTCGCAATCCATAACTGTTGACCAGCAGATGAAAAGATACAAAGTACCCTGTATCGCGTTTGTCAATAAGTGTGACCGTAACGGCGCTAATCCTTTCCGCGTGATAAATCAGCTCAAAACAAAGCTGGGACACAATGCCGTTGCTATGCAGATTCCTATCGGGCTGGAAACGCAGACCGAAGGAGTTGTGGATTTGGCCACAATGAAAGCGCTTTATTTTGACGGCGAAATGGGTGAAGTCATCCGTGTGGAAGAAATCCCGCAAAGTCTTTTGGAAGAAGCTAAGGCCAAAAGAGAGGAATTAATCGAAGCCGCCTCATTATTTTCCGATGAATTAACGGAAGCTGTCCTGGAAGAGAGAGGAATAACCGCTCAGTTACTTTATTCTGCGCTGCGCAAAGGCACGTTAAAAAGAGAAATAACGCCTGTTTTTATGGGATCCGCTTATAAGAATAAGGGCGTTCAGCCTCTGCTTGACGGCGTTACATATCTTTTGCCGTGTCCGTCGGAGGTGCAAAATGTGGCGTTGGATATGGAAAAAAACGAAGAGCCGGTGGTTTTAGCCAATGATTCTGAAAAACCCGTCGTTGCTTTGGCTTTTAAACTGGAGGATGGAAAGTACGGCCAGCTTACGTATATTCGCGTTTATCAGGGAACCGTGGCCAAAGGTTCCACCATTGTCAATGTGCGCAACGGCAAAAAGGTAAAGGTCGGGCGTGTTGTACGCATGCACGCGGATCAAATGGAGGATGTGGAACAACTGCCCGCGGGATATATCGGCGCCTTATTTGGCATAGAGTGTTCTTCCGGCGACACGTTTGTTTCACCGGGCGTGCACTTGACGATGACTTCCATGTTTGTGCCCAAACCGGTCATTTCCCTGGCGATTGTTCCCAAAGACAATAAATCGCAAATGGCGATGGCCAAAGCGCTGAATCGTTTTTCCAAAGAAGACCCGACGTTTAAGACGTACGTCGATCCCGAAACCAGTGAAACGATTATTGAAGGCATGGGTGAGCTGCATCTGGATATTTACGTGGAAAGAATGAAACGTGAGTATAACGCGGAAGTAACCACGGGCAATCCCCGCGTCGCATATCGTGAAACAATAACTCAGCGCGCTGATTTTAATTACACGCACAAAAAACAGACCGGCGGTGCTGGACAGTTCGGGCGCATTGCCGGTTATATCGAGCCGGTAAGTGATGACGAATTTATTTTTGTAAATGAAATATTCGGCGGGGCGATTCCGACGCAATACATTCCCGCCTGTGAAAAAGGTTTCCGTCAGAGCATGGCCAAGGGGCCGAAACTGGAATTTCCGATAACCGGCGTGAAGGTGGTTATTAATGACGGAGCGTCCCACCCGGTGGACTCTTCCGACATGGCGTTTCAGGCGGCGGCGCGCGGCGCCTTCCGGGAAGCTTATTTGAGGGCTAAACCCGTGATTCATGAACCGATAATGAAAGTAGTCGTGGAAACACCGCCGGAATTCCAGGGTGCGGTAATGGGATTGCTGAATCAGCGCAGGGGAATGATTATCGGTTCTCAGGATGAGGGCGTTATGTGTGTGATCGAAGCACAGGTACCGCTCGCCGAGATGTTCGGATTTTCCACTGTACTCCGTTCCGCCACGCAGGGCAAAGCTCAGTTCACGATGGAATTTGCCCTTTACCGCCAGGTACCGCAGTCCATCGCGGAAAAAATCGCTCTGGAAGTAGCGCAAAATAAAAAGTCAGCCGCTTGATTTTTGCGAAAAATGTCTAAAAATACTGCTGCGCTCAAACGGGAAGAAAACATTATTCATTTAACTTATGAGGATATTGCTATGCTCAAAAAAGAAATAATCTACCGTAATCCGCTGACGAGTTTGGGGTATGAAAATGAAGATATTCTGGCCGACGGAGGTTTCGGCGCGGTCATGGCGCACGCGGGTGTAGGGAAAACGGCACTTCTGGTGCAGATGGGCTTAAATACCATGTTGAGGGACAAAAAGGTTCTACATGTAAGCCTTCATGACGCTGTTTCAAAGGTTGATGTCTGGTATCATGAACTTTTCCAAAATATTGCTCATAATTTTAACGATGCGGCGGTTAAAGAGTACTGGGAAAACATTCAGCCGCGCAGATTCATCATGATTTTTAAAGAGGAGAACTTCAGCGTACCGAAGCTGGAAGAGCGGTTGACTGAATTAATGGAACAAAATATTTTTAAGCCGCACACGATGATCATTGACGGTTTCAAATTTGATGAAATTGGCCGCAAGCCGCTCGCGCATTTAAAAGAGCTGGCCGGAAAACGCGCGATAAGAATTTGGTTTACCGTTCATGCTCACCGGCATGAAGAGAGAGCGCCAAACGAATTGCCCGTATGGTTTTTACATGTAGCTGATTTATTTGAAGTCATTGTTGAACTGGCCGCCGAAAACGACGGCGTATTTATCAAAGCGATTAAAGGAGAAACACCTGCCTCTTTTCAGACCTCTCTGCATCTTGACCCTTCGACAATGCTTGTTAAAGGCAGCAAATAGCGTTTGATAAACGTTGAGACTTTGTCAAAAGTCATTCCCTGATCACGGAGATAGCCGGGATAGCCGCCGCCACTGATCGAATACGTGATTAAGTTTATTCATTTCTTCAAGTAAAGAGCTTGTGCCTTAAATAAAGGAATTAAGAAATGCGTCTAAACCATTTGAAGGGCGAGAAAAGCCCTTATCTCCTTGGGCATGCAAAAAACCCTGTGGACTGGTATCCCTGGTGTGTAGAGGCTTTTGCTAGGGCAAGCGCGAAAGATAAACCGGTTTTTCTTTCCATCGGATATTCCACATGCCACTGGTGTCACGTCATGGAGCGCGAATCGTTTGAAAATGAAGAAACGGCGCGCCTGCTCAATGATACTTTTATCTGCGTAAAAGTTGACCGGGAAGAGCGTCCCGATATCGACAGTATCTACATGAAAGTTTGCCAGCTTATGACCGGCAGCGGCGGCTGGCCTTTGACCATTATTATGACGCCGGACAAAAAGCCCTTTTTTGCCGCTACTTATATTCCGCGCGAATCTCGTTACGAAAGAATAGGTCTTTTGGAGTTAATTCCCCGCATCAAAAAATTATGGGAGACAAAGCGAACTGAAATAAAAAATAACGCACAGGAAATGACGCAGGCGCTGGAGGCGATGGAGCAAAAATCTTCCCCGCAGCAATTATCCACCCATACACTGGATAAAGCTTATGAATGTTTTTTGCGAAGCTTTGACCGGGAATATGGCGGATTCGGACGCGCGCCAAAATTTCCCACGCCGCACAACCTATATTTTTTAATGCGTTACCATACAAGAAACAGCAAGTCCCAAGCGCTGCAGATGGTGGAAAAAACTCTGGGGAGTATGCGCCGGGGCGGAATTTATGACCATATCGGTTTTGGATTTCACCGCTACGCGACGGACGAGCTCTGGATTGTTCCTCATTTTGAAAAAATGCTTTACGACCAGGCGCTTCTGGCGCTGGCTTATCTCGAGGCTTACCAGCTCACCCGTAAGGAGGAATACGCCCAAACAGCGCGGGAAATATTTACTTATGTGCTCAGGGACATGACATCTGCCGGGGGCGGTTTTTACTGCGCCGAGGACGCGGATAGCGAAGGCGCGGAGGGAAAATTTTATCTTTGGACCCCAGAAGAGGTGAAAAATATTTTACCGCCTGATCAGGCATCTTTATTTTTGTCTTATTACCAACGTCCTGAAGATAAAATACTAAAAGGCATGCAGGAGATGCCGCCGGATCATTTTATTCCTCACCTTATTCCGGATTCCGGACAAATACAGCCGATCGCTGAAGAAATCAGAAAGAGATTATTTGCGGCACGCGAGACGCGCGTTCACCCTTTAAAAGATGATAAGGTTCTGGCTGATTGGAACGGTCTGATGATAGCCGCGTTGGCCAGAGGCGCGCAGGTGCTGGATGAACCCCTGTATTTAAAGGCGGCGCAAAAAGCGGCTGATTTCATTTTTGCAGACATGGTTGATGAGCACGGAAGGCTGCTGCATCGCTGGCGCGCCGGCGATGCCTCGATTACAGCGATGCTGGATGATTATGCCTTTGTTGTCTGGGGATTGCTGGAGCTTTACGAAGCGGGTTACGAGGTAAAATATCTGGATACCGCGCTGGGGCTGACCAGACAGATGCTGGAACGCTTTGAAGATAAAAAAGAAGGAGGCATGTTTTTTAATTCCTCCGATGCCGAAAAAGTTCTTCTGCGGCAAAAAGAGGCGCAGGACGGCGCGATTCCTTCCGGCAATTCTATCGCCATGCTTAATATGCTTCGTTTGGCACGGATAACTGGTGATACCATATTGGAAGAAAGAGCTGAAAAAATAGCGGAAGTATTTTCGGCGGAAGTAGCGCAGTACCCCTTGGTACATACGCAATTTTTAGCGGCGCTGGATTTTTCCCTAGGTCCTTCTTACGAGATAGTTATTGCGGGAAAGGTGGAGGATAAAGATACGCAGGAAATGATAAAAACTCTAAGGAAAAATTTTCTGCCCAATAAAGTTGTGCTTTTAATGCCGCTTTCCACCGGTTTGCCGGAAATTGTAAAAATTGCACCATTTCTGAGTTCATTTTTTTCATCTGATGCGCAAGCAAAAGCTTACGTTTGTTCCAATTATTCCTGCCGAGAACCGGCAGAAAACGCGGAAGAATTGATTACATTATTATAGGGTTGATATAAAGAATAAATCCTTCACGTTTTCAAGAAAAGATATTCGTATTTATAAAGATCATAAACAAATTGTTGGATGATTTCCTGCTCGTCCGTTGCGGCTGCTTTCATGCGCAGCGTCGAGATTAATTTTTCGTTAAATTCAAGAGGTAAAATATCAGCGAGCGTGCCGCGCAATACTTTATAGCCTAAAAGCTGAGCCATTTTTTGCAAGTGGGAAAACTTGATTGTGTATTCATCATGGCCTTTAAGAGAAATCTTTTCGGGAAATCCCGCAGAAGCTATATAAATAAGTTCATGAAGATTTTCCGGCGCGACTGCTTCACAACTATGCTCGCTTAAATATATATATCTGACGCCGACACGACAAATCTTTTCCAACAGCGACAGCGCGCCGATATTAATTACTTCTTCAGCATCAAACCGGAGATTGTATTTGCGCGATAAACGCTCCGCTTTATTTTGATAATAAATTAATTCCTGCGAGGGAATTGTTTTGTTATCGTCAGAGGGAATCAGAGCGGGCAAATCGCCCAAATTTTCGTTCATGATTACTAAATTAAAGCGGGAGAAGAAATCCTCATCTTTTTTTAAAGCATCAGCCTGTTCAAAGCGCCCATCATATTTCCCCAGAGTTCTTTTTTGCCTGCCTACAAGATAGGGGGAAATATCCAGCAACGTGGCGCGCAGATTAGAATTGAGCTTGAGAAAATCAAGGGACAGATAACCCATGCCCCCGCCGATTTCCAAATAATTACGGATGTTTTTAAAGGAGATATATTTTTCCAGAAAGTGGTAGAGATTGACTCCCAGAGAGGCTTTGTTTTTTAACACGCTGCGGCATGGGCTGTTTTCGGGATAAAGAGCGTTGCAGACAGTCATCTCCCAACCGAGAGTATCTAACTCGTGAGCATGATAATTTTCTGTTGTGTTCAGACGATAACTCATAGAAAATTAATATTGGTTTTTGTGAAAATTATGATAATCAAATACTTAATTTAGATAAACAAAAAAAGCCATGAAAATATTCGTCAGCAACAAATCACACTGAAGAAATATTGGTGGCATCAGGGAGGCGATTTGCCGCAATTTTCGCAAAGGATAATTGAGCTTCTGCGCGCGGATTATCCCGATCTTTCCGCCTGGACGATAGTTTGCGCCAATGACCGGGCGGTGGATCCGATGCAGCACTATATACACAGCCGGCTGGGCGGGATTATGCCGCGGGTGGAAAGCCTTGATGCGTACATTACGGGGAAAATAAGCGGCAAACTGAAGCTGCATCCTATATCCGGTGATGAGCAGCTGTTACTATTCATTGAGTTTTTGACCAAGAGATTTCCTGATGAACCGTATCACGCCCGGCGCGCGGTTCATCTCTTGCCGCTGATTCTTAAGCTGGCGGAATATAACATTAGCCGCAAGACAATATTCGGCGCGGAGCGCTTTACCGAAGATGAATGGAACAGGCTAGAAGATTATTTGGAAACAGCGCAGGCCTTCCGCAAATGGCTCTCCCAAAGAAACCTGTTTTTGCCGGAGCTGGAGATATCGCTGCTTGCCGGTGTAACTCCCGCGGAAAGGGAAGTGTTCATCGGACTTCCCGCGATAACGCCTGTTGTCGAACGTTTTTATAGAAAGATAAGCAAGGAGAGGCTGTTTATCGACCAGCCGCTATTTGGCGCTGATTTGTCCGCTTTCGAGACATTGCCCTTTGATTCGGCAAAGAATCTGGTTTTTTCCTTTGGCGGGGGAATAAAAAGCGGTGATGGAAATAATATTGAGCTTATATCGCTGGAGGGTCTGCATGCTTTGGCTGACCTGGTGACACTCGAAGTATCATCATTTATCAATGACCGGTCAGAAAATGAACAGCTGGTGATTTATCTGCTTGATGAATCGCTCGCACCAATGCTCTGGAACAGAGCGCTGCGTCATTTTGGCGATGCCGTAAACCTTGCCGTCTGGCTGCCTTTTATGGCCACGGCGGCGGCCAGAAGACTGCTGGCGGAAATAGAAAAGGCTAAAAATTCAGGACACGCGCCTGATTTTAAAAAATTCGCTACGGCCTGCGCAATGGAGCTGACGCAAAACGCGGAAATTTATGTGCGCGAGGAGTGTGAGGCGCTGGAAACGGCGATATCCTTTTCCACCTTCTTTAATGAGTGGAAGGAGAGGCTGGGGCGTAATTTGTCCGCTGTCGCGGAAATTCTCATCCGGACGAAAAAGTTCCGCGTTACGGGGAGCAGGTCCGCGCCGGTGCAGGTGGTGGGCTTCGGCCATGTTTCGGGAGAAAGATTCAGCAGGGGACTCATTCTTTCCTTGGACAGCGGGATTATGCCCAGCCAGCCCTATGAGTGTCCTTTTATCAATCCGGTGCATGTGCCGCAGCTTCGAAAGACTGTTTTTGAATATGAGGACCTGATATTTCGGCAGATTCTGGCGCAGGGCAACAGCATCAAGATTGTCGCGGTAAATGACGTCATCAGGGAAAGAACGCCCAGTTACTACATGAACCTGCTGGCGCAGGAATTCGCCAGGCCGGTTAAGGCCAAAACTTTCAAAGAATCTCTGTCGCCAAGGAAAAAAACGGAAAAGCTGACGATAAAAATTGACGACAAACTGAGAAATAAGCTGAAGGATTTTACCTATTCGTATTCGAGTCTCAGCAAGATACTGGCCTGTCCCTTTTTGTTTTATTATCAATTCATTTTGGGGATTGAGCCACCTTCGTTCATGGATGATGACGAAAAAATCAACATGCGTATGGGGGAATTTGTGCATAATTTCCTGCAGAAGATGGCGACCTCCGGAGATAAATTTGGTGAATGGGAGAAGCTCTTTGATAAACTGTGGGAAAGCAGGGAAAACGCTGCGGTCAGGAATATCCCGGGGATGGATATTTACATGCTCAACGCGAAAATATTTTTAAGGGAAATTTATGAGGATGAGCGGGAGACGGGCGTGCGCGTAGTTTTCGCCGATAACACGCTGGCGAGCGAAAAAAAATTTCACGGCACCATCGCGGGAGTCTATAAAATAACCGGTCGTGTGGACAGGCTGGTAACAATAGACGGACACATAGAAATCATTGATTTTAAGTACGCGAAAAAGCAAGGGAAATATGAACTTCCCTCCAGAGTAACCGTGCGGGAGCGTTTTCAGGAGAAAGGGATTCTTCATCCGGCGGCGCAACTTATCATTTATCGGCATTTTAATGAGGCGCAGGCCGCCCGTTTTTATTTTCTGAGGGAGCCAACGCGAGACCGGCAAATTCAACTGCCCGAGAAAGAAAGCAAGGAAGCAAAAGATTTGATGCTGGCGATCAAGGAGCGCCTGGATGAGCTTATCGGTGGCGAGGAAATTTCACCCGCTCATGATTGCGGCGAGTGTGAATATTGTCAATATCAGGCCTTATGCGGCCGGGAAGATTATTACAAAACCACGCGGAGAAATAGCTGATGGAAAGTGTTCTGCTGAAAGCCTCTGCCGGTTCGGGGAAAACGACAAAACTCACGAAAGAGGTACTTGCGAGAATTATCGCTGGCGGTAAATTTATCACCGCTCTGACCTTCACCCGCGCCGCCACAACCGAGATGCGTTCGCGCATCATGAAAGAAATTGCCGGGGAGGAAAAAATGTCACTGCTGGAACGCTTGCGGCTGATTATGGAAGCGGGACGTGTCGGTTATTCAACAATTGACTCCTTTTTTTATCGGCTTTTCGTTGCCGCCGGATCGGTGACCGGTTTTGTGCCGCAGCTCGCAGATGAAAAAGCGCAGACGGAACTTCTGCGTGAAATAGAAATCAGTTTCCGCGACTGTGTCCGACAAAACCCCCGGGCGGATAAAATAATTATCGCGGCCAGAATTTTAAGAACGGACATAGACACTCTTCGGGAGCAACTGGAAGATGACCAGAACATTGAGCGCTGTCTCCTGAACAGAGAGCGACTTGCAGACCTTGATGAACTGATGAAGGAGAACGGTATTTTGAGAAACGCCTTAAGTTCTCTGAGCGACAAAGCAAAATCTTTAGCCGGTCAGGTAGCACCTAGTGTCAAAAGCAGGGTTATTAATTATTTAGATAGTTACGATAATTTTATATCCAAAACGGTCGCCGCGCATGCCGATTTGGAAAATTACACCAGTCTGGGCAAGAATATTGACTGGACTGGAGAATCCTACAAAGAGCTAAACAGAATATTTAAGGAATACCGGAAAGTAGCCGAAAAGCTCGCGGTCAACAAGGCGCTGCTCAGAGAACTGGCTGTGGCTTCTCTTTGCGAATTGTATCTGGATGCTGCCGAGGAGGTAAAAAAAGAGAAAGGACGGATATTGTTCCACGATGTCCGCCGAAAACTTCTTGCTTTAGACGAAGAAGTATGGGGGGAACGCCCGAAACTCATGAGCCAATATTTTTCGCTGGGGCTTGACCGTACGGAGCATCTCCTGATTGACGAATTTCAGGACACATCGCAAGGTGATATCCAGATATTGATGCCGCTGATTGACGAGATTTTATCCGGAAGCGGTGAGCGAGGAGAGAGGTCTTTTTTCGCGGTAGGCGATTGGAAACAGATGATTTACGGCTGGCGCGGTGCGGACCGCGAAGCACTGGAGGAGTCGATCGGCAGATACATCGCGGACAGAATAATCACCGAAGATTCACTTACCTACAACTACCGCAGCACGCCACTGCTTATTTCTTTTTTTAACCAGCTTGTCGGCCATCTTTATGAAGGAAAAGAAAAAGCCGAAACACAAAAACCGCCTGAAGAGTCGGAGTCTTTCGACGGTGTGACGGAAGTGAATCTTGTGGAACTGGGAAAAGACCGCACTTCGGAAGCACCTTTTTATCCCGCGATAGTTGAATACCTGAAGAAAAAGAAGAACGAATACGGATGCGCCTGGGGCGATATGGCTGTGTTGGCTCTGACGAACAATCATGTTCAGAAGATAGAAGCCGAGCTTTTAAAAAATGAAATCGGCGTGGCGGCGGTGAAGGGCAGGCAACTTCTTTCGACCCAAGAAGGGGTGGCGGTAATGCTTTTTATTGCCGCTGTTCTGGGGAATGAGTCGCCGTTTATCGTCTCAGCGGTGGATTCTGTACCGTGGAAAGAAATATTCGGAGAAATCAAAGAATTGCGGGCGAAGTTTGCGCGAGAGTATCCCCGTCCCTATGGGTTGATGGCCGTAAACCGTGCCATAGAGCTATTGCGCGGCAAGATTTCCGCGAACATACTGGATATCTGGCAGGATGAAGCGCAGATTTTTTTCACAGAAGATGGTGCTGACGTAGATGAATTCATGTCGCGAATGTTCAATGCTCGCTTTAACATAAAAGTGCCGGAAGCGGAAAAAAGTGAAAACATCAAGGTTGATACAATTCACGGAACAAAAGGCCTTCAATTTAAGCATGTATTTGTTCTCTGGAATGAAGAAGAAAGAGGCGCTCCGTTTTACCTGGGATCGGAACGATGTCATGTGCAATTTTCCGTCCCGGAGATTAAATTTTTGGAAGCGGGCCATTCCGCAAAGGCTAGAGAGATAATTAATAATTATCAGGAAAACATGAAACGTCTGCGCCGGGAAAAAGCCAATGTATTTTATGTTGCCGCGACAAGAGCAGTAAGAACGCTGACGGTATTTCTTCCGAAGAAAAAGGATGAAAATTATAAGCCTGTGCATCAGGCGGTGCTAAATGCGTTTTCCAGTTTCGCGTCGGATGGCGGCAAAAAAGAAGCATGCTCGTCATCGCGCGGGAAGAAAAAAACCGAAGCCATAGAAATACTGAATATGCCCGCCAGGTGCGCTGAAGAGCCTAAAAAATACGGCGAAATTGACCCGGCCCTATTGTCCGGCAAAATCAAGGCGGGCATTATGCGCGGTGAGCGTTTGCACCGCTGGCTGGCAAAAGTTGTTGACCAAAAATCATTTCCTGTGCCCGGGGAATTGAATGAGGAAGAATATGAAACCGTCATCCGGTTTCTGGAAAGGGAAGATGTGTCGAAGATTGTCTTCCGGCCGGGGAAAGTTTATGCGGAGCAGCAGATATCGGATAAGGAAAGTTTCGGCATCGTGGACAGGATGATTGTGGCCGACGATCTTGTGACCATTATTGATTATAAATCCGGTTCGCTCAGAGAGTTAAGGCAAAAATACGAGGAACAACTTGAACGCTATACAAAGATTATAGAAACGCTTTATCCGGGGAAAAAGGTGGAATATCATTTGCTTTCGATAGATGTTTGATTAGTTTTATTATGTTTTAATCTATAAGCATGCCGCATTCTTTCTCTGGAGCTTTCAAATTGATGACCGCAGACTAAAATTTTTATTTGTTATATTTCTATTTTCAACAGTCCTTTTACCGTATCAAACGCAAGTGAATTGCCCGGCTCCAGAGTGTGCACGTTTTCTCGAAAACCGATCATGATGCTGGGGACAGTGCATTTTTCCGAAGTTATCGTTAGCGTGTGCTGGTCGCACCTAATATTGAGCCAATTTTCCCGGTAGCGAATAGTCATGGCGACACTTTTGAGTTCTTCCGGGATATTGGGATTGAAGTAAATGACGTTATTGCGGAATTCAATGCCCATGTAACAGCGCTGAACGATGTCTACGGCACCCGCCATGGCGCCCAGGTGTATTCCTTCTCCTGTGGTCCCGCCCTGAATGTCGGAAATGTCACTTTCCAACGCTTCTTTAAAAAGGCACCAGGAACGCGCCCGATCTGCGCGCGCCAATACCCACGAATGGACGACGTTGCTCAATGTGGAGCCATTGGAGGTGCGGCGCAGGTAATAATCAATGTTTGCCGGTATGCAGTCCGGATTAAATTTGTAGCCCATTTCGAGGAACAGTTCCACCAATTCCTCGGAAGAGAAAAGATAAAACAGCATGAGCACGTCGGCCTGCTTGGAGAGTTTATAGTTGTTGGGCGAATCTCCTTCCGCCTCAAGTATGCGATCCAGCCGGTGTATGTCACCGTATTTGGCGCGGTAACCTTCCCAGTCAAATTCTTTCAGGTCGCCGTAACCTTCAAACTGACTGATGATGTTTCGGTCATGGAAGGCCACATACATTCTGGAAATGATTTTCTGCCAGTTTTCAACTTCCTCAAACGTTAAATCCAAAGATTCTGAAATTTCCTCGCGTCTTCTTGGTCCCAAGATGTTAAGGCTTTTGATGGCGGTGCGCAGGACCCAAACCGTCATGATATTCGTATAAGCGTTGTTGTTCAGCCCCGCTTCTTCAGTACCCGGATATTTGTCGTGATATTCATCCGGTCCCATTACGCCTTTAATCTCAAAGCGCTTGCGTTTACTGTTGTACGTGGCGAGGCTGGCCAAAAATCGGGCAATTTCCAGAAGCATTTCCGCACCGTATTTCGATAAAAAAGCCAAATCATGAGTTGTCTCGAAATACTGCCACAGGTTGTAAGCGATTGCGGCATTGGCGTGGCGCTGCAGGTGCGTGTTGTCGCGCAACCAGCGACCGGATTTGGGATTCAAATGTAGCTGTTGTGTTTCTTCCCGGCCATTGCTGCTGCTTTGCCAGGGATACATGGCGCCGCGAAAGCCTTCTTGTTTTGCTGCCAGACGCGCTTGGTTAAGACGACGATAACGGTATAAAAGCAATGCCCGGCTGATTTCCGGGGCCCGGATGGTCAAAAGCGGGAAAATAAATATTTCATCCCAAAAAATATGGCCGCGGTAAGCTTCTCCGTGCCAGCCGCGCGCGGGTACACCAACATCCAAACTGGTGGAATGCATGGAAACGGTTTGCAGAAGATGGAAAATGTGAAGGCGGATAATCATTTGTGTAGGTGGCCCGTCGGCGATCTTAATATCGAAACGTTCCCAAAGATGTCGCCAGGCCAATGTGTGTCTCTCCAGCAGAGCGGAAAATGTTGTGGTTTGACTCAAGACTTCACGGGCCTCTAAGGATGGTTCGGAAATAGCAGGGTCTCGCGAAGTATATAAGGTAAAGATTTTTTCAATTTTGACAGGTACGTCTTTTGGGGCATCAATTACCAAGTCGTGGGCGATATAGTCGGGTTTTTCGAAAACTTGCCGCGGCATTTTTTGAATTTTGCCGCCCACAAATATATTGGTGCGCTGGGCGAGAGCAATACGGATGCGGGAATGATTAGTCTCTGCAACCAGATACACGCCGTCATCGCCATGTATTCCCGTCTCCATGGGAGTAAGGTGTTTACTGGCCAGTTTTCGGTAGCGGGCGACACCCGCGTTAATTACTGTGCCATCAAGAGCACTGCGAACATGCAACGCGCCCGACCAGTTTTCCGGCACGAAAGTTACTTCCTGTGCGGCAACGTGCATATCCTTCATGCTCACGATGCGCCGACAGATAAATGTAGTATCTCTTTTTTGTTTGTCGCGGAAGCGCACTGATCTGGTCAGAATACCTTGTTTAATATCCAGCTCCTGGCGGTAAGAAAGAATTTCCGCCTCACTCAGTTTGAACCAGTTACCGTCTTCTATCCTGAATTTAAGAAGAATGCCGCTAGGCATGTTGACCAAATCTTCGTTTTCCACAATGTGCCCGGAGATGTTTGTTTTCAGGCGATTGTAGCCGCCGGCCAAGTATGTGCCGGGATAGTGGATGCCGTTTGCTTCCGTTTCGCAGGCCGCCCCTCTGATCGCGAAATAGCCGTTACCTAATGTGCAAAGAGCTTCGCGTAAACTTTCTGTGGCAGGATCAAAGTTTTCATACGTCAGCAGCCAGTCATTCATGAGGACCTCCGCAGATTTGTATCAGCAGAGAAAGAAAAGTGCGCACCTCGTCGGTGTTTTTTAGTGAGTACTTGGCGGCCGTGGGGAAGGGCGTATCCCATACGACGATGCCTATGCCTTTATTTTCCAGGGCGCGAAAGGCGTCTTCATCCGTAACATCGTCGCCGATATAAAGCGAAAGCACATTTTCTTTGTCCAAGCCGAGCGCTTCCAGCAAATAAAGAAGCGCTTTGCCTTTATGCCAGTCTATGTTGGGTTGCAGTTCAAAAACTTTTTTCCCGTATGCCTTGCGCAGGTCTTGATGAAGAGAATTAACTTTGTCCACTGCGTGCTCGATTTCCGGAACATCTGCCGGATCCGCCAGACGATAGTGCACGGCGATGGCGAATTTTTTGCGCTCGACAAGCACACCTTTTATTTGGCTAATTGCTTCCTCCAACACTTTTTGCGCCTGATCAAGCGCGGGCAGAAATGCTATTCCCTTGGAGCTCGATTCTTTAAATTCCCTGGGGCCTGTTATTTCAAAACCGTGACTGCCGGCGTAGATGAGAGAATCAATGCCCACGAGGGTTTTGACATTTTTCATGTCGCGGCCGCTGATGATGCCGACAACGCATTTTTTGGAAAGTTCAATTAGAACATCGCGAGTTTGCGGTGAAAGTATCGCCTTATCCGGAGTGTCGACAATAGGGGTGAGTGTGCCGTCGTAGTCAAGGAAAACAACGATGCTTTTTGTTGCCGCTGATTTTTTTATTGCGGCAAAGCTCTCAATCGCTGAGGCCAGTTCAGCCGGTTTTCGCGCGGCGCTGTCATCATGTGCGACAGAAATTTCCGCGGCGTCATTAACCACGACATGAGCGCCGTATTGCAGAAGATCTTTCCTGTTGCCCAGGCGTGAAATTCCGATCACTAATCCGAAACCTCCGGCTTTGGCCGCTTCCACACCGGATACGGCATCTTCGATGATAACTGTACGGGAAGGTTCAGCGCCCAGTTGCCGAGCTGCTTCCAAAAACATATCCGGTGCCGGTTTGCCCGGGATATTCAGTTTTATCAGGTCAACACCGTCCACGCGGACTTCGAACATTTCTGCGAGACCCGCGCTGTCCAGGATGAGAGCGCAATTCTTGCTTGACGAAATGATTCCCGTTTTGATTCCCTGCGCTTTCAGCTTGCGGATAAACTCCAGAGTACTTTGGTAGACTTCAACGCCGTCTTTTTTTACTTTTTCGAGGAAATAGCCGTTTTTGAGATTACCCAGGGCGTGAATGCTCCTAAAACCCGGCGCTTCTTTAGGATCACCTGCGGGGAGAGATATTTTTCTTGACTGCAGGAAGCTTTTTATTCCTTCTAAACGAGGTTTGCCGTCTACGTAAATCATGTAATCAGTTTCTATGTCGAACGGCCTTACCGCCGAGTCGTTGCCTTGGTGTTGAGACAAAAATTCGTCAAAAGCTTTTTTCCAGGCCAGCGCATGCGTGGACATGGTTTTGGTGACCACGCCGTCCAGATCGAAAATTGCGGCGTCAAAATCATTTTTGCGGATAATTATATTATTTGGAGTTGCCACAATGCGTTCTCCTTTTTTTTGGTAATGTTTTCCATGCAATAGTTGCTTAAGTTATCTGCCAAATATACAAGAAGACGATGCAAGTTTAAGATGCTGTAAGTATATGAAGAAGATTGCTGTGAAGTCAAGAAATTTAGGCCAATATCGCAAGTGTTTAAAAAAAGACCCCTTTAAAACTGAGTTTTAAGGGGTCTTTGTGGATAAACGAAAGTGGTGCTGATTATAAAATTTAAGCGTTTTTACTTTTAGGTGGTTTGTAAACCAGAGCGATGACGAAGCCCACAGTCAGAAGTCCTGCCGCAATAAACAGCGCCTGCGGTTTGAAAACTTCAAAAACGTAGGGGCCGATGAGGCCGGCAACGCTCCACGCGGTCAGCATGAACCCGTAGACCTTGCCTATACAGGTCGGGCCAAAAGAGTCGGCACAAAAGGCCGGCATAGTCGCGAATCCACCGCCGTAGCAGGCCAGCAGGTAGCAGGATACCACGATGAATAAGTAGTAGTTAGAAACATAACCCATGGCTACCAGTAAATACACAACCGCCTGCGTGGCAAACATTATCAAGAAGACCATTCTGCGGCCGATATTATCGGAAATCTTTGCCCAGAAAAGTCTGCCCAAGCCATTGAAAATAGCCGCGATAGCCACAACAGTGCCTCCGGCGGCGGCTACCATAGCTACCTGTTCCGGAGTTAGATCGCCTAAAAGGCCCATCGTCTTTTTATATATATCCTGAGCCAGTGGAGAGTGCTGGGAAATAAGACCTAAACCGGCCGAAACATTGAGGCACAACATTGCCCAGAGCATCCACCACTGCGGACGTTTTATTGCTTCACCGAACGTGAAGGAATCCTCAGCACAAACCGTGGTAGCCGCCGGTTTGAAACCGGCAGGCAGCCAACCCTGTGGGGGGTTTTTAAATAGCTGCGCAGCTCCCACAACGAGAACCAGGAAGATGATACCCCAGATATACCAGGTCATGGCGACGCCGGAGGCGAGCATTTTCCCCGCTTCATCAACCTGGCTGAAGGAAGTAATCATTGCCGGAGCAATTTTCCCCATGAAAAACGCGCCCGCGCCGAAGCCCATAACTGCGAGACCGGTAACCAGCCCGCGTTTATCCGGAAACCATCGAATAAGTGTGGCAATCGGCGTAACGTAACCGAAACCGTTACCCAGAGCTGCGATCACGCCAAAACCCAAGTAAAGGAGAACAATGTTTCCAATCTGGTCAGCGTAACCGGCAAGAAGCGTTCCCAGACCAAAAAGGATACCGCCGATTGTCGCTACAAAGCGGGGACCCTTTTTGTCAACGAGCGTGCCGCCAAAAGCAGCAGCGCAACCGATAATTCCCATGAGAATCATGAAGGTTAACTGAACGTCTCTTCCTTCCCATCCATGCATCTTCATCAAAGGAAGTTTAAAAACAGACCATGCGTAAACGGTGCCCAGGCAAAGCTGAATGACAACCGCGGCTACGGCTATCCACCATCGTTTACTTTCCAAATTTTCATTTGCCATAAAGAATATTTCCCCTTTCGTGATTAGAATTAATAAAATTTCATATCATCAAGCTGCTTCCAGCTTAACTGCGCAAACTTTGTATTCCGGAATTTTTCCGGTCGGGTCAAGGGCCGGATTAGTCAGGGCGTTAACGGGAGCTCCCGCGAAATGGAAATTCATAAAAATAGTTCCCGGCATACTTTTCTGAGTGATTTGAGCCTTTGCCTGTATTGTGCCGCGTCGGGATGTCACTTTAACTATTTGTCCTTCCGAAATACCCAGCTTTTCCGCGTCCAACGGGTTGATTTCCACAAGACTTTCCGGATAACGTTCAGAAGGGCCCTGTGCGCGCGTGGTCATTGTTCCCGTGTGATAGTGGTAAAGAACACGGCCGGTGGAAAGAAAGAGCGGATATTCTTCGTCCGGCAATTCCGCAGGCGGTATGTACTCAATAGCATGGAAAAGCCCCAGACCCCGCGAGAATCTGTCCTTGTGCAAAAATTTTGTGCCCGGATGGTCTGCCGTGGGACATGGCCACTGGAGGCCTTCTTTTTCCAGGCGCTCATAGGTCATGCCCGCGTAGCTGGGCGTCACGTTGATTACTTCGTAAAAAATTTCTTTTGCGGAGGAGTATTTCATCGAATAACCCATTTTCGTGGATAACTCACTTATTATTTCCCAATCCGCTTTGGCTTCGCCCGGAGCGTCAACTATTTTTCTGACGCGCTGTACGCGGCGTTCCGTATTGGTGAAAGTTCCTTCTTTTTCTGCAAAGCTTGTCGAGGGTAGAACAACATTGGCTATCTGCGCTGTTTCCGTCAGGAAAATGTCTTGAACAATCAGCAAATCAAGATTGCGTAATTCTTTTTCCACGTGTTTGAGATCAGGATCGGAAAGAAGCGGATTTTCTCCCATGATATAGAGAGCTTTGATATCTCCTTTGCCTGCCGCCGCCATTATTTCCATCAGCGTCAGCCCGGGCTTTGCGGAAAGTTTTACTCCCCAGGCCGCTTCAAATTTCTTACGCGCAGCTTCGTTGCTTACCTGTTGATAAGCCGGATATACATTGGGCAGTCCTCCCATGTCGCAGGCACCCTGCACGTTGTTCTGGCCGCGCAGTGGATTGACACCGCCTCCTTCAATGCCGACATTGCCACAGAGCATGGAAAGGTTGGCGACGGATTTTACATTGTCCGTGCCGCTTGTATGTTGAGTTATTCCCATAGCGTAAACTATACTGGCCCGTTTGGCCTGGGCATACATGCGCGCAGCCTTTTTCAAGTCTTTGGCCGATACGCCGGAAATTTTTTCGACGTGCTCAGGCGTGTATTTAGAAACTACGGCCTTTAGCGCGTCAAAATTTTCCGTGCGTTCGGCGATGTAATCTCTGGCGTATAAATTTTCGGAGATAATGACATTCATCAGCCCGTTTAACACGGCAACGTCCGTACCCGGTTTATGGCATAGCCAGACGTCCGCGTATTTAACCAGATCGATTTCTCTTGGATCGATGACAATCAATTTAACGCCTTGCTGACGGACACCGCGTTTTATAAAAGAACTGATTACCGGGTGGTTTTCCGTAGTATTGGTTCCCGTTGCCAGAATCAAATCCGTAAATTCCAGCTCTTCAATGGAATTGGTCATCGCGCCACTGCCGAATGATGCGGCCAGACCGGCCACAGTTACGGAGTGTCAGAGCCGGGCACAGTGGTCAACATTATTGGTGCCGATCACCGCGCGCATGAATTTCTGGAAAAGATAATTTTCTTCATTGGTGCAGCGGGCGGAAGAAAGTCCGGCGATGCTGTCCGGGCCGCTCTTCTTTTTTGCTGCGGAAAGCTTGTTGGCAATAAATGATATCGCTTCTTCCCAACTGACTTCCTTTAAGTCTTCGTTCTTATTGTGCCGCAGAAGCGGCTTTTTCAAGCGGTCAGGATGCTGGATAAAATCCATGCCGAAGCGGCCTTTCACGCAAAGAGAGCCATTGTTGGGCTTTCCGTATTCACGGTTGCCCAAAACTTTGACGATTTTGCCGTCCTTGCTATAGACATCCATCTGACAGCCGACACCGCAGTAAGCGCAGGTGGTGCGCGTTTTTTGCAGTTCCCAGGGGCGTCCGGCAAATTTCGCCTGCCGGAAGATAATTGCTCCCGTGGGGCAGACCTGCAGGCACTCACCGCAGAAAACGCATGATGAATTTATATAATCAGCGTCAAAAGCGGGGCCGACTTTGGCGTGTGAGCTACGCATGGAAAAATCCAGCACTTCGTTTACCTGAATTTCGTTGCAGGCGCGCACACAACGGCCACACAGCACGCATTTGTTCAGATCGCGCTGTATCATTGTATTGGTGTCTTCAATGGTGTAGCCGGGCGGCTCTATCTCGAAACGTGGTTTTTCGATTTGCAGCCAGTAAACTAGATTCTGTAGCTCGCACTGACCATTTTGCTCACAGGTCAGGCAGTTATGGTCTCCGGACGACCAGAGAAGTTCAACGATCATCTTCTGGGCGGAGCGCACCGCTTCCGTGTTCGTGCGCACAACCATACCCGGACTTACCGGCGTGCAGCACGAGGCAACAAGGCTGCGGGCGTTTTCCACTTCCACAACGCAGACACGGCAGGCGCCCACGTTGGTTGTTTTTTCATAATGACAAAGGGTGGGAATAAAAATGCCGTTTTCTCTGGCACATTCCAAAATGGTCTGCCCGGCATTGGCTTCGACATTTTTTCCGTCTATTGTAAAAGCTATTTCTTTCTCCATTTTCCGCTCCTTGCTCAGAAAATTAAAAGATTATAGTTCCGCGTCACAGCGCAGGCAGCGGCAAGCTTCCTTAATCGCTTCTTCGCGGCTGAGACCAAGTTCAACTTCGGCAAAGCTCATTTTTCTTTTTTCCGCGTTCATTTCCGGCATATGCGCCTGCGGTGTTTCCACTGTTTCTTCGTCGATAATCAGAGGCACATCTATTTTTTCACGCGCCGGTTTTTCATAAGTCGGTTCGTTGTTTGCCTTACGGATAGCCGCGTCGATATCATCGGCGGCCTGATGTCCGGCGGCAATCGCGCCAATCACGGTGGCCGGGCCGGTAACCGCGTCGCCACCGGCGAAGAATTTCGGATTAGCCGTGCGGGATTTATAAACATTGCCTACATTGTAGCAATCCCACTTGTTGATTTCCACGCCGCTTTTGGCATCCATAAAACTCATGTCGGGAACTTGGCCGATGGCGGCGATGACGGCATCCACATTCAAAGTAAACTCAGAGCCTTCAACAGGCACCGGTCTTTTACGTCCGCTGGAATCAAAATCTCCCAGGTTCATACGCTGGCAGGTAATGGAATTAACTTTTCCCTTGCTTCCTTCAATTTTCAGGGGGGCGACAAGATATTCAATTTTAATTCCTTCTTCTTCGGCGGCCTTGATTTCTTCTTCGGCGGCGGGCATATCCTGCCTGAGGCGTCGGTATAATATTGTTACGTTAGCGCCCAGGCGTAACGCCACACGCGCCGCGTCGATAGCGGAATTTCCACCGCCGATTACCGCCACGTTTTTACCCAAAGAAAGTTTTCCTTTAAACCATTTATCTTCATTGGCGTTGAAATCACGCAAAAACTCCACGCCGCCGAATACATTTTTCAAATCTTCTCCGGGCACGCCCATTTTCTGGCTTTTGTGCGCGCCGGTGGCCAGATAGCAGTAATCAAAATCTTTTTCAATCTGTTTGAAAGAAATGTCTTTGCCCACACGGGTGTTGAGCCGGATCTCGACGCCCAGAGAGGTAATATCGTCGATTTCGCCCTGCAGGATATTGCGAGGCAGTCTGTAGGCTGGAATGCCCCAGCGGAGCATACCGCCTGCGTAATTGAGTTCTTCGAAAACAACCACTTTGTAACCGCGCAAAGCCAGATCGCGAGCGGCGGTAAGGCCGGCGGGACCCGCGCCGATTACGGCGATTTTTTCCTTGCGCGTAACCGGGAGCGCTTCCGTTTTGGGACGCGGTGCATTGTCGGTAATGAATCGCTTCAGGAATTTAATGGCCAGCGGTTCATCTATATTGCCTCTGCGGCACTTGGTTTGACATTTGTGATCGCAGACGCGGCCACAAACGGACGGAAAGGGGTTGGTCTGGAGCACAATTTTGTAGGCGTCTTCAAAACGTCCTTCACGAACCAGCGCGATGTAGGACGGGATGTCCATTTCAATCGGGCAGGTATGCTGGCAGGGTGATTTATACATGGCCGAGCAGACGGTCGCGCGGCAGCGATGTTCAAAAATATGTTCTTCGTATTCTTTGCGGAAGTAGCGGATTGTGCTCAAAACGGGGTTGGGAGCGGTTT
>DIEW01000005.1 GCA_002418825.1 Syntrophaceae bacterium UBA5764
AGGAAAAAGTACTGCGGATGCGTTTTGGGATTAGCGACCGGTTAAGTGCTCTGTCGGAAGATTCGTCGGCTTTGGCCAAATTAATGGAAAGCGTAGCGGAGGAACCGGAAGTTGTTGCGGCACCAGTAGCAAAAAAGGTGAAGAACAAACCGCGAAGGCGCCATGGAAAATAATATTGACAATCTAGGCATTTATGTATATCAAAGCAATCCTTGAAAAACAACGGGAAGATAAGAGGGCCCATAGCTCAATTGGTAGAGNNAGAGCCACCGGCTCATAACCGGTAGGTCCCTGGTTCGATCCCAGGTGGGCCCACCAAATATATTTACTAAGAGATCATAACAGGCGGACGAATACTGCTTATGAAAACAGAAGAAAAAAAATCGCCGTATACCATGGCACATGCCGTGAAGCAGGAGACAAAAATGTCACACGGCACAAGCAGCAAGGCGAATACGCCAGGTTTATAAAAATGCACCCCTAAAAAGGTGCATTTTTTTTATTCTTATAAATAGAAGGAGAAAATAAATTGAAAGAGGATTTGTTATTATTAATTGAACTACAAGAATGCGATTCAACCTTGGTCACGCTATTGGCAAGAAAAAAAATCCTGCCGGAAAAAATGGAAAAACTGGATAAAGATTTTCTGGTTTTCAAAGAAAATATCGAACAAAACAAGAAAAAACACGAGGAGCTCAAACAGAAACACGCGGGAAAGGAAAAAGAAGTTAAGAATATCAACGAAAACATAGCAAGAGCAAAGCAAAGACTCCTCGAAGTCAAGAACAACAAAGAATACCAGGCTATCCTCAAGGAAATCGAACTTGCCGAAACCTCCTGCAGCGATATAGAAACGCAGATAATCTCGCTGCTGGACGAAATGGACAACCTGTCCTTACTGGTTAAAAAAGACGAAAACACCTTGAATCAAGAAAAACAGAAGTATGAGGAAGAAAGGAAAAAACTCGAGACTGCCATAAGTTCGTTGGACACGGACTTCGCCGACTGGGAACAAAAAAGAAATGATTTAAAAGAGAAAATTGACGGCGGACTTTTAGCCAAATATGAAAAAATCAAGAACAGAAGTAATGGAATCGGCGTTGTTTCCGTCTGGAAGGCTGTATGCAACGGTTGTCACATGAACATTCCGCCGCAACTCTATAACGAATTACAGAAGTCATCGGAACTGCTCATTTGCCCCAACTGCAATAGAATAATTTATTACCGGAACAAAGATAGCGCGGCTTTATAAAGATGGAAAAGAAATCATACAAACTTTACACTGACGGCGCCTGCCGCGGTAACCCGGGCATCGGCGGCGCCGGCGCAGTGATTACCGACGCGAACGAAAATATTCTTTGGGAAGGGAAACAATACCTCGGCCATTGCACGAATAACATCGCTGAATACAAGGCACTGATTATGGGCTTAAAGAGCGCGCTGCAAAACGGATATAAAAATATGGAAGTCTATCTGGATTCGGAACTCCTGGCCAGACAGATTAACGGCGTTTATAAGGTAAAAAACGAAAATTTAAAAAAGTTAATGCGTGAGGTACGCCATCTGCTTTCGTCGTTTGAATCCATTCAGGTCAAGCATGTGGCACGCTGCCATAATGCACATGCCGACAAACTGGCAAACCTGGCGGTTGATGAAAATATTTAACCGTCATTTTACGATAATCTTAATTGATTGTTCCCTTTGCGGCGGCAGATCCTTCTCCCAAGAGCGAACATACTTAAAAAAATGGTTGCTTGCCCCGTTTTAAGCGCTTTAAACGTCCATAATTGCTTCCCGTCCGCACCAATTCTTCTGCTTTTATAAGGTATATACTTGGAGTCGATTAATTGAAGTATGCTTTCGTCCAGAGGCGTTTTCAACTGCCATTGGTATCCGGTTGATGCGTTAGCCCTCAAGGTGACGGTAAAGCTATCTCCCGCCTTAAGCACTATAGGTTCTGATTGTCCGTTCGCCCTGGCAAAATAAAATGAAGCCAGTATAATCAACGCTGTACCCAGAATAATTCTTTTTTTCATCTTTGATACCGTGCGGTGCGTGATCAATTTAATTGATTATCTGCGCAATCTCACAAATTAATTGCTATTATCCTAATACAACAAGCTGGCAGTAATCAATCTGATTTTATCGGCGGCCGGCTTGCTCCTTTTATCGCAAGATTTATCATACGGTAAATTTGCAGTTCCCGGTTCAATGTAGTATAAACGCGAACATAAAAATACTTAAGAGGCAAAAATGGAAACCAGCATTTCTTCAGTCCGCATAGGCGGGGTCCGCTCAAACTTTCCGGGGATTAAACTCTCCGTAACACCAAACCAACTTGTTTTAAAAATTCCATTTTTTGGAACGTACAGTTTTGCTCCATCAGACATTATCAGGTTTGAGCCGAATAAGGGTCTTTACGGAGCCAATGTGCTGCTCATTCACAATGTTTTGAATTACCCGAAAAAAATATCTCTGAATTACAAAGGGGGAGCGGAAGAATTAACACTCAAATTGAATCAGGATGGTTTTATCCCTTCAGGTATTGCCGAGGCTTCGCCGCTCCGAAAAGGTTTTCCCGTGCGTTGGTCTTTCCTGCTTGCCGCTATTTTGTTGTGGAATGCTCTGCTGATTTATGGACATGCGCAAGGTAACTTCGGCGTCGTCAGCTTAATTGCTATTGCCCTTATGTTTTTGACAACGGTTTTGCTCCCTTATTCAAAAGCATTGCAAAATCTGGTTTTAAAACCGGGGCGGCACGTAGGCGAAATTAAGCCTTCTCTCAATTTGTTGAAAGGGGTATCCGGATTAATTGGTGTGGGCTCGGTTGTTTCCTTATTATTAAAATAACAAAACCATACAAACACAGAGCTTCTTTTACGACGCCTTTTTTACATAAGCGGGAGCCTGGGGATTTTTATCAAAATTACCGTATATTTTAACCAAAGGATAATACTCCGTGGCAAACTGAACAATCCCGGCCGCCTGTTCTCCGGCAAAATCGTCTATAACTGCCAGCATAGCGTCTATTCCCGCCGACACACCGGCGGACGACCAAATATTTCCGTCACGGACGAAACGCTCTTCAACAACAATGACATCGCCCAAAGCGCGCAATTTGTCCAGCGAGCTCCAGTGAGTGGTCGCTCTCTTCCCCGATAAAAGTCCGGCACGATGTAACAAAAAAGAACCGGTGCATACGGAAAGCACCGCTTTGCATTCCGCCGCCCGCGCCGCGATAAAATCTATGAGCGTCTTATTTTCAATTTCTTTGCGCGTTCCCTCGCCGCCGGGCACGACAAGAAAATCCAGAACCGGGCATTGCTCAAAAGAAATATGTGGCTGGACAATCATGCCCTTGGCGCAACTTACCGGCGTAAGTGACGGGGCAACAAGAAAACAGTTTTCCGGACCTCGGGCGAATTTTTTCCAGACGCCAAGAAATTCCCACGGACCGACAAAATCAAGCTCTTCAACATTCGGGAACACTAAAACTCCACAATTCATTTTGCTGCCTCCTTTAATATTTATTTAAAAGCAAGCACAGTGTCTCATATTCTTTTTTCCACGGAATCACCCCGTTTTTGAAGAATACAAACTTTGGCGGGAGACAATATTTACGGACACTCCGCCGTCAAATATTTGTTTTTATAACAATCAGTTTTTGAATCTATCAGGTTTATAAATCTGCGCCTTGCAGTATTCTATAAAACCGATACGCCGGTAAACTTTCTCACCGTCGGGTGTCGCCTGCAAGATAACTTCCCCGTAGCCGGCATCTTTCGCGGCCCGCATCGCCGCCAGCGTCACGTAAAAGCCCAAACCTTTGTTACGGTATTCGGGCAATGTGGAGACATAATATATCCCCGCAGTGCCGCTATTCATAAAAAGTAAAGAAGTGGCTGCCGGTTTGCCGTCCATATAGGCGATAAAAAGCTTTTGCGTTGACGGAGCGCCGCGCCCAAACGACAAGACAAAAGCATTGTATTGCTCCCTGACGCGCTCGGACATGTGAAATCCACGGAAAGAAATGTCCGCCCAGAGAAGTAAATTTATATCGTCCTTAACTTCGGTCATCGTTATTTGCACGGGCATTTTTTCGTCAAGCGCCTTAATATCCAAATTCGCCGCCATGCAGGGAATATGAGCAATCAACTTCATCCCCGCATTCTCGAGGGTTGATGATGTGTGCGCCGAATTGCCGCGCGGATAAACCCACCACCAGAAACGCAGATTATTTTGTTTATAATAATTCTTTACGTTTTCAACGAATGCCGCATCCTGACCCGTCAGCGGCTTTTCATTCCAGGCCCAGTTAAAATCGGAAATCGGTACGCCGGTGTGCATCGCGCGCAGACATCCAATCCGAACAAGAGAAGAGTTTAAACTTCCCCAGTAGCGACCGACCGAAAAAAAATTTTCCTCAATACTTTTGAGTTTGCTCATTATAATAAAAGCTGATTCACAACCGCTGATCAAAATAATTTGCTGTTTTTATCCGCCGAACCGGCAATGCGGGAGAACTGCGTCCAGCTGTGACTTTTCCAGAACGGATCAAAACCCTGCGGGATATTTTCCGATGTCAGTATTCCGCATTTTTGCACAAAATAACGATGCAGTGCGAGACATCCGGTCAGCTCCGGGTGAAACACGGTAACCAGAATGTTCTCATCCTCCGCCGCGGCGACATAACCATCCATTTCCAGCAATATCTTGACATTTTTGCCCGTGCGCAGAATTTTGGGCGCGCGGATAAAAGTTAAGGGAATAGGCTCATCGGCAACTTCCGGTACTACCGCTTCCGCGACAAAGCTGTCCAACTGCGAGCCGAAGCTGTTACGTTCAATCTCGATATCAATCAGCCCCAGGCACGGTTCTTCATTAACAATTTTTTTGGCCAAAAGAATCGCGCCGGCGCAGGTACCCCAGATTTTCATGCCGCGCCGGCAATATTTACGGATTATTTCTTTCAGCGCGAATGTATCAAGCAGGCGAGACAAGCAGGTGCTTTCACCGCCGGGAATAATCAGGCCGGTTAAAGCGGCAAAATCTTCTTCTTTTTTCACTCTACGGCCCGTGATACCCAGACGCTCCAGATGATCCAGATGCTCATAAACGCCGCCCTGCAGATCCAGCACTCCGATTGCCGCGGAAGTATCTTTTACCAGATGCAATGACATACTTTAAATTTTACCAGCCGCGCCCCGCTAGAAGTTGTTCGGGAGGAATTTGTCCTATTTCCAGACCGGGCATCGCCTCGCCCAGACCCATGGAAGCCTCCAAAACTTTTTTCGGATCATTGAAATAAGCCGTTGCCTTGACAATCGCTTTGGCGCGCAACGCCGGATCGGACGATTTGAAAATGCCGGAACCGACAAAAATACCATCGCAGCCTAACTGCATCATCAATGCCGCGTCCGCGGGAGTGGCAATGCCACCCGCAGCAAAATTCACCACCGGCAGGCGTCCCAGTTCTTTTACTTTAAGCGCCAGCTCATAAGGCAGGCCGTTGGCTTTGGCAAAACCGGTTACTTCTTCCGTGGGCATTTCCACCAGCTGACGGATTTCGCGGTTCATCGTTCTCATGTGGCGCACCGCTTCCACCACATTCCCCGTACCCGCTTCTCCCTTGGTGCGAATCATCGCCGCGC
>DIEW01000001.1 GCA_002418825.1 Syntrophaceae bacterium UBA5764
CATTACCGTGGATAAAGGCGATGAAGCGTGGAGGGGCAGGGAAGGTTTTGTTCCCGCCGTTTGCAAAGAAACTGCTCCTTCGCCGAAAAACGCTGTGGCGGTAATCTGCGGCCCGCCAGTGATGATTAAATTCACCCTACCGGTATTTTTTGAGCTGGGCTTTTCCAAAGAAAACATTCTGACATCGCTGGAGATGCGCATGAAATGCGGCATCGGTAAATGTGGTCGCTGCAATGTGGGTTACAAATATGTCTGTTCCGACGGGCCGGTTTTTTCCTTAGCTGAGCTTGACAATCTGCCGCGTGATTTTTGAGGGCTTATCAGAACTTTTTCAAATAAAAAGAGACAGACACTTACAAGCGTTGTCGCGTTGTTACCGCGAAGCGGTATTATTCCCGTTTCTGGGTAGTCTTCAATAAGAACATACAGCCATTCATCATATGTTTTCCGTGAAAAAGTAACTCTGCCTCTTGAAACAAGAGGATGAAAATTCAATATGTAAATATTAGCAGTCCGCGTTTTAGAGGTGCCCTAATAAATAAGAACTCCCTAAGTTTTTTTCACGAACATACCGGCTTGCGCCCATGATTCTACCACCAGCTTTTTTTCATTTTTTGTTTCATTTTCGTAAATGGATAAAACCTTTTCTCCGGAATGTTTTGCGCTGAGTATTGATAATCCGGCAAGTGATCCGGTGGCAATAGCAGGGGAGATGCCCTCTCCGAACAGGTTCACAAAGCCGGCCGCCTCGCCGGCAAGTAAAACGCGTTTCTCCCCCAAAAAGAAATTATTTTTTGCCGGCATATCTGAAATAACACAACCGCTTTTTTTCTCGATTTTATCTATTCTTAAATCAAAAAAGCCGGCCAAATAATCAGTCGATTCTTTGAGGATCTGCTGAGCTGATTGCGTGGAATGACAGTTAATCCCGTAGACAATGTAATCGTCTTTAATATGCAGCCAGGTGTAGAAAGAGTGCAAATCAGAATCGAAAAACATGTAGTAATATGCGGGATCGAGGTCAACTGTGCCTGTACAATAAATCTGTATGCAAGGTAAATAATGGACTTTTTTTTCAAAAGCCGGAGCAATTAATTTGCGCACCGTAGAGCGTCCACCATCGCATCCTATCAAGTAAGAGGCATTAATTACGACATGTTTTTTCTCCGAATCCAGTATAGTTGCCACTACAGCATCTTCTGTTTGAGACAATCCAACCAAACGATGTGATTCCCAAACATCAGCCCCTGATTGTTTAACTAGCCAATAATCGAAGGAAGAGCGCCAGACATTCCAAACCTCCGGTTTTTCAAGCGGCAAGGGTAATAAAACTTTACCTTCTTTGGAGAAATAGATTCCCTTGAGGGCTTTTGGCTCGGAGAAAACATCTGGGGGCAGGGGACCGAATTTTTCGAGTACCAGATCCTGCGAGCGATCCATAATAAGTCCCGAACACATTTTGTATCTCGGCAGTTTTTTTTCTTCTATCACAAGTACTTTATAGCCGTTTTTCACCAGCTCGTTTGCGGCTGACGTTCCCGCCGGGCCAGAACCAACGATAATAACGTCATAAAAAGCGAATTTTTCATTTTTTTGCATCGACATAGTAAAACCTCGTGTTAAAATAATTTGACGGACTATTTGTTTTTTTGAACAGAAAATTTTTTCTATTACGTTATTCACCTTCGTAGAGCATGGTGATTGGAGGCTTATCGAAGTTCGTAGCCACAAAACACAACATGTTTGTTACATCATCAATCTTTTTTGTTTTATCAACAGGGAGATTTTTGTTATCTTGGGCGAACCAGCGGAGCGTAAGGTTGTTGAAAATTCCTATAAGCATGTTTCTGAATACGCGAGGATTTATATCCGGACTGAAGCAACCCTGAGAACTGCCTTCTTTAATGATTTCCTCGAAAATTTGGAAAAAATTCAAAAAATGCTTAAATTGGTCAGTTTTGTAAAATTGCGGGGTAAACTGGATTTGCATCAGAAATGTTTTTAGAAAATTTTGATTACTGGAGAAATTATAAAAATAGTACTTGATGAAGCGTCGTAATCTCCTCATCGGGTTTTTGATTTCAAATAATTCGGGGATGTTCTCAGTTAGACGCTGTAAGTGTCTTTCGGGGATGGAAAGCATTAGCTTCTCTTTGTTTCCGAAGTATTCATAAACAGTGCCCTCCGACACGCCGGCTATTTTAGCAATTTCCGTTACCCGCGCCTTATAAATGCTTTTTTCCGCAAAAACCTGTTCCGCTGCATTGAGTATCTTGTCAATCTTGCTTTCATTGAGCATTGGTCTAGGCTTTAACATACTCATAATTAAACCCATTATATCTCCTAGGTCGGGCAGGAGTGAATCGATCTCGTTTGCGGCAAGACAGGATACTACTTCACACCCTAACAATGCTATTATTATGTCACGCAGCAGGTGCGTGTCCAGATCTTGTCGAAACGCGCCTTCCGCTACGCCTTGTTCAAGACAGGACAAAAGAATGTTCGCATATTTGTAAAACGCTTTATAGCCTTGGCTGTGGTAAAAATCAGCCGAGGACAAACAATCAAGGTGTAGTGACCTTTCCCCTGTAAACTAGA
>DIEW01000019.1:0-16383 GCA_002418825.1 Syntrophaceae bacterium UBA5764
CACCGATCCATATAAACATTGTTGGCCTATGAATTATGAAGACAAATGATTTCATAGATACTATGCAGCGCAGAACAGGCGTGACGGCCGTTGGTCCTTCTGCATTGCGAGGGCAAGGGAAAGGCGTATTAAAAGCAACCCAATCGTATCTTGGAGCAATGGACTTATCAAGAATTCCTTCATCAAATCAGGCTAAATATACAGCGTGGTTAGATCAGCATACAAACGCATTACTTGAAAAACTACCCATCCGCAATAAACCTTGGGGAGCGGCGCGAAAGGCCTTAAACCTATTTATGCGAGATACACTTTATAATCGTTATCTCAATGATTACTACAAAATTGATAGACTTGAATTTTTGTTGGAAGTACCTCTGGATAGTGCTGTAGCTAAAGGCCTCAAACATAATGTTGGGCATGGTCAATTACCGCAGTGGCCGGGGCTTAAAAATTTAAAACCAAATGTAAGCTCAATTTTTCAAAAGTATGCAAGTGTGCATGCAAAGAATAAAAATATTTCACGTGTGCATCTTGATGTCTATCTATGGTTGGAAAACAGATAAGGAAAGGCCAACCAGCCGATCGCCGCTTCGCGGCTCCGGCTTAGCTTTTCGTTATCTTTACAGATAAATCAAACTCAGACTAAATAACTATAATTCTACTTGCGCGCCAAGTTCAACAACCCGATTGGCAGGAATTCCGAAATAGGACGTTGGATTTCCCGCATTTCTGGACATCACGGCGAATAATGATTTACGCCACCTCATCATCTTTGATTTTCCGCTGGTCATAAGCGTTTCCCGCCCCAGGTAAAATGTTGTCGTCATCGGATCCGTAATTAATCCGTACTGGGCGACAATTTTCATAATCTGCGGCACATTAGGTTTCTGCATAAAACCATAAAAGGCCTCAACACGGTAAAAGCCCTGGCCCAAATCCTGAATTTTGATTCTTTCGCCCGCGGGAACAATCGGGGCATCCTTCGCCATAATGGAAAGAAACACAACCTGTTCATGCAACACATGATTATGTTTTACATTATGAAGCAGTGTCCGCGGCGTTCCCAGAGGCGATAAAGTCATAAAAACAGCTGTGCCGGAGACGCGCGGTATATGGCTTCTTGGCAAGTCAGCAAGAAAACTCTCTATGGGCAATCTTGCGTCTATCAAATTGCGGTATAGTTCTTCCCTGCCTTTTTTCCACGTGGTCATGACCAGCGCTACGATGGCTGCAACAAAGAGGGGAAACCATCCTCCGTCAATAATTTTAAAAGTATTGCCAACAAAAAACGCGACATCAAACGCAATAAATATTCCGACCAGGGGTATTACTTTCCAGAGCGGCCATCTCCGGTAATGCATCAAAACAAGAAAGAAAAGCAAAGATGTAATGATCATGGTCCCTGTCACGGCAATTCCATACGCGCCAGCCAATGAACTCGATTCTTTAAACCCGACAACCACGCCAATACAGGCAAGCATCAACGCGTAATTTACAAAAGGAATATATATTTGCCCCTGCATATCGCTTGAGGTATGAATAATCCGAACACGTGGAAATAAGCCCAGCTGCACGGCCTGCTGTGTGAGTGAAAAAGTGCCTGATATTAATGCCTGAGAAGCTATTATTGTGGCAGCCGTGGAAAGTCCGATCATCGGGTATAAAAATGATTCCGGTACGAGTTTATAAAAAGGATTGATATTCATTTCGGGATGCGCAAGCAACAGAGCCCCTTGCCCGAAATAGTTGCATAGCAACGAAGGGAAAACAAAAGAAAACCAGGACAAGCGAATGGCGTTTCTGCCGAAATGCCCCAAATCAGCATATAGCGCTTCACAACCGGTAATACACAGCACAACAGATCCGAGCACAACAATACCGTGCATACCATTATTCATAAAAAATTCCAGAGCATATACCGGATTAAGCGCGAGAAGAACTGTGGGTTCACGCGTAACCTGCATTAATCCAAAAAACCCAATGGACAAAAACCAAAGCACCATGATCGGCGCAAATAATTTTCCGATATTAGCAGTACCTTTTTGCTGTAGTGAAAAAAGCAAAACAAGCACGATGCAGGTCAAAGACACTATAAATGGCGTTGCAGCTTTGGTGGCGACTTCGAGTCCTTCAATTGCTGAAAGGACAGATATCGCCGGAGTAATAACACCATCTCCGTAAAGAAGCCCCGCTCCCAGAATTGCGGCAAACAAAAGAACGGCCTGAATAAAGCGGGACAGCTTTTTCTCCGAAGTATTCAAAAGACTGACCAGCGCAAAGATACCGCCTTCACCGCGATTATCTGCCCGAAGAATAAAAGTTAAATACTTGACACTAACGACAACGGTAATCGACCAGAAAATAAGAGACAGAACTCCCAAAATATTCATCGCGCTGGGGACAATGGCGTGCTTGCCATGAAAACATGCTTTAATGGCGTAAAGCGGACTAGTCCCTATATCGCCGAAAACAACACCAATAGAAGCGATGGCCAGAAAAATGATTTTTTTATTGAACCGGGGGAGAGGAAATTCTCCTTTGGATTCATTAGATGAGTCTTTTTCAGAATTTGATGATGGCATATAATGCTAAGAAGATTTCATAGGGGTGAATTATCAGGCTAAACTGCCTTGTTTGGTTATATTCAGCAAAGCCTGTAAAATTAACCGAAATACTTGGACAAAAGCAAAAGAGATTACCCCAGGCTTTGTGATATTCCCTAACAAAATTAGCTCCTCCGTTCCCTAAACACAGGCTTAATTTGTATTGCAATTAGACCATCTTCGTAAGCTTGTCAATCAACTTGTTACATTTATTATGTGATAATTTCATAATATTATTAAGTAGATACAGTGCTGTTTAGCTAATTACCGGCATTTTTAAATATCTATCATCTTTCAGTTAGTAATGCGTAATTTGATATTTTAAAAATGTTAAAGTTTCAGATAAAAAATTAAAATCGTTTCTCAACACATAAACTCGAAAAATTCTGTTCAGCGCTTCATCATTAATTTTTCGTTGGTAATTTCATCCAAGCACTTCACCGTTTTTCAAAGCACAAAAACTATGCTTCCCGGCCAATCATCACATATGAAGATGATCCGGCGTGAAAGATGTAATTACCAACATTTGTCGCTGCAGTGCTGCTTTCTATCGCCTCTCTTTCCCCTTGTATTTTCAATAATTTCTATTATATAAACGCCTCATTGCGGAGGAAAAAACATGCGGACTATCATCATCGGCGCCGGGGAAGTTGGCTACCACATCGCCAAAAAACTCTCCGACGAAAAAAAGGACGTAGTTTTAATTGATAAAAACCCGGCGAAAATCCGGCGCATCAGTGAAGATCTGGATATCCAGGCGCTGCTTGGTTCGGGAACCAGTCCCCGGATGCTCAGGCAGGCCGGCATCGAAGAAGCGGAACTTCTCTGCGCCGCAACAGACAGCGACGAAGTAAATCTGATCGCCTGCCTTCTGGCGCGCAGCCTGAACCGCCACATGGTCAAGATTGCCCGCGTGCGCAATCAGGAATATTTGCGGGAAAAGTCTCTGTTCAGCCAGGACCTTCTCGGCGTGGATTTAATAATCAATACTCAGGACATGATGGTCAAAACAATTCTGAGTCTCATGGAAGTGCCGGGCGCTTCCGAGGTGATTGATTTTCTGGACGGCGAAATGAAGCTGATCGGGTTTCTCATCACTGAAGATTCCCCTCTGGCAGGAAAAAGACTCGGCGGCCCGATGATTGCCAAAGAGAACCTCCTCGTCGTCGCTATTGTCCGGGGCCATAAGATTCTTATTCCCAGCGGGGAAGATACCATCGAACCGCTGGATATCATTTACACGGTTGTGAAAAAGAATGACGTCAACACAACACTAACACTGCTGGGTTTGCCGACCAGGCCGATAAAAAATGTCATCATCATCGGTGCGGGTGGCACGGGCATGGCCGTAGCCAAGGCGCTGGATAACCGGCGCCTGAATGTCCGCCTCATCGATCATGACGGAGAAAAATGCAAAAACGCCGCATCCCTTTTGAATCGTGTCACCGTTATCCGGGGAGACGCCGCCGACCGTGATCTGCTTAAGGAAGAAAATGCGGGAGATATGGATTTGCTCATCGCCGTAACCGGCGATGAGGAGAGTAACGTTCTTATTTCACTCCTGGCCAAGGAGCTGGGAACAAAGCGCACCATCACCCGTGTCAGCAAACTCAGCTACATGCACATCGTTTCCGTCATCGGACTGGACACCGTCATCAACCCCCGCATGTCGGCGGTACGGGCGATTCTCCAGTATCTGCGCCGGGGAAAAATCATTTCCGTCTCCCCTTTAAGGGAAGAACAGGCCGAAGCGATTGAAGCCGAAGCGATGGAAACCTCGGATATCGTCAACACGCCGCTTGCCGACGTGAAGTTTCCTCCCGGTGCGATTCTGGGCGCCATCGTGCGCGATGGGGAAATCATTATTCCCCGCGGCGATACCACTGTCCAGCCGCATGACCGTCTGATTATTTTTGCCCTGCAGAATGTTCTGGATCAGTTGGAGAGACTGTTGACCGTGAAGCTGGAGTACTTCTGATGAACGCCCGCCTTATTGCCTATATGATGGCCGTTCTGGTTTTCTGCCTGGGAGTCTTCATGATCATTCCGCTTACGGCCGCTTTCTATTACGGCGATGGCAGCGCTCCGGCATTTTTAATTTCCATGACTGTTACCTGCGCTTTGGGCGCTTGCGTTTTTCTTATCACCCGCCACCGTCAGGATCTGTATCTTAGCCACCGCGACGGTATGGTGATTGTTACGTTGGGATGGCTTATCGCCGGCTTAATAGCAACCATGCCATATCTTATCTCCGGTGCTATTCCTGATTTCACCGACGCTTATTTTGAATCCATGTCCGGATTTACGACAACCGGCGCGAGCATCCTGCAAAATATTGAAGCTATGCCTGAAGGAATTCTTTTGTGGCGCGCCCAGACCCAATGGCTGGGCGGTATGGGCATTATTGTTTTGTCCATTGCCATTTTGCCTTTTCTGGGAATCGGAGGAATGGAACTTTATAAAGCGGAAACTCCCAGCCCGGTGGTGGATAAGCTTACTCCCCGGATTGCCGAAACAGCCAAAGCACTGTGGAAGATTTATATTTTTCTGACGTTTTCTCTGATCGTGCTGCTGCTGATCGGGAAAATGTCTCTCTACGATGCCGTATGTCATGCCTTCACTACCATGCCCACCGGAGGCTTTTCTCCCAAAAACGCCAGCGTGGGATATTACCAGAGCGCTTATATTGATATCGTCATTTTGACTTTCATGTTTTTGGCGGGAATCAACTTTTCGCTCCATTACAAACTGGTGCACGGCAACATCAAAAGATTTTTCCTCGATCCGGAATTCCGTGCTTACTTGTGCATCACCGTAGCCTTTATTTTTCTGGTCTTCACGGATGTTTACGTCTCGATTTATACCAAAATCACAGACGCGCTGCGTTATTCTTCCTTCCAAGTGGTATCAATTATTACTACGACAGGATTTGTGACGGCGGATTTTGAAAAATGGCCTGCACTTTCTCAGGTGATTTTGTTTATCAGCATGTTTCTCGGCGGCATGGCCGGTTCAACAGGGGGCGGCATCAAGATTATGCGCATTATTCTGCTTGCCAAGCACAGTTACCTAGAAATCATCCGCATTATTCACCCGCATGCCACCACGATGGTCAAGCTGGGCGGTGTGCCGGTTTCCCAGACAATCATGCGCAGTATCTGGGGATTCTTCCTTCTGTTTATGGGAATTTATATTCTGGGGGTAATTATTCTGGCCGCCCTGGGACTGGATATGGTTACAGCACTTACCGCGATGGCGACTTGCATGAGTAACGTGGGTCCTGGTTTTGGCGGCGTGGGGCCAATGGATAATTTTGCTTCTATTCCCGTTGCCGGTAAGTGGTTTTTGAGTTTCAGTATGCTTCTGGGACGTCTGGAAATTTACACAATTATTGTTTTCTTGATACCGGCATTCTGGCGTAAATAAAATATATTTAGGTCACTTACCGATACAGAAACTGGAAAAAATCTTATCGAGAACTTCATCGTTAATTTTTTTACCGGTAATCTCGTCAAGGTTATCTATCGCTTCGCGCAGTTCAAAAGCGGTGATTTCCGGAGATTCACCGCGCGCTATCGCCTCTTTTGCCGCCACGATATTTTTTCGCGCTTTTTCGAGTGATTGTTTATGACGCAAATTTGTAATCATCACGGAGCCGGTATCCGGCCGAGGATGCGCGCCGCAGGAATCAATAATCGCCTTTTTTAATTCCTCCAGCCCAGCACCGAACTTGGCGGAAATCTTAATAATTTTTTTCTCCGGCTCAATCATGTGCGCGATTTTCTTTATATCCCAGGAAGCAGGCAAATCGCTTTTATTGATGGCAATAACAATATTGACATTTTTATTTTTCGATATAACTTCTTCGTCTTCAGGTGAAAGCGGGATACTGCCGTCCAAAACAATCAGCGCCAAGTCGGCATTAGCCAAATTTTCCCAGACCAGACTTATTCCCTCTTCTTCGATGGCATCCTTTGGTTGGCGGATTCCCGCGGTGTCCACCAGATTTAAAACCGTGCCGTGGACAACAACCTCATCAACAATGAGGTCACGCGTGGTTCCCGGCATGTCGGTGACAATCGCTTTTTTCTTGCCCGTGAGCGCGTTGAGCAGACTGGATTTACCCACGTTGGGTTTGCCGGTAATCACAACATTCAAGCCTTGCGTGATTATTTTTGCCTCATGATATGTAGAAAGAAGTTTCTCTATGCTCTTCTTCGCTTCATCTATCTGCGGTGTCAGAAAAAGTGATTCTTCCGCAGGCGCGTCTTCCACAAAATCAATAGATGCTTCAAATACAGCCAGCGCCTCAATCAAAAGACCTCTTGCTTTTTCAATTTCGGCGCTCAAGTTCCCTTTTAATTGCGCGAGCCCCAAGACAAATGCGTGCGGTGTCGGGGCGGCAACCATCGCGGCCAGCGCTTCCGCCTGAGACAAATCCAATCTATTGTTGAAGAAAGCGCGCCGGGAAAATTCTCCTGACTCGGCAAGGCGGCAACCCAGGTATATCAGTTCGAAAAGAATTTTTTGCATGATGACAGGACTCCCATGGCCGTTGATTTCGATAACGTCTTCACCGGTAAAGGAGTTTGGACCACGCATAAAGGAAATCAGAACCTCATCCAGTACGGTTTTCCCGTCGGCGGAAACAATGTCGCCATGATAAAGGACGTGGCTTTCCCACAAACACTTTTTTTTGCTGGGCTTAAAAATCCGGCGCGCGATTTCCTGCGCCTGCGGTCCGCTGATGCGGATAATCCCGATACCTCCGGGGCCAAAAGGAGTGGCTATCGCCGCTATGGTGTCTTGGCGCAGCACAACGAGTCAATTCCCCTCAATGAGTTGATAGATAAATTTTTTATCCCGGATTCTGTTGTCCGTTATGAACCGCCTTGCCTTTTTTCGCCGGGAGAACAACGATTTTTCTGTATTCGCCCTCGCCGCGGCTTTTGGTCGTGAGCGATGCGTCTTCCTGCAGAGCCAGATGAATAATACGCCGGTCGTGCGCGCTCATGTGTCCCAGCGAAACGGGCTTACGTGTTTTTTTGACCTTCTGCCTTACTTTTTCCGCCAGATCCAGAAGCGACGCTTCCCTTCTTCTGCGGTACTCTTCCGAATCCACCATAATAATTTTCCGGCCATTATCCGCTTTATTGATGGCTTTGTTCAATATGTATTGAAGGGCATCAAGATTCTGGCCACGTTTACCGATAAGCAGGCCACTATCGCTACCTTCAATATTCAGAACTATTTTGGCGGTGGTTTCCGCCAAAACCACTTTGCACTGCAACGACATCCTCTGCAGAATGCCTTCCAAGATCTCTTTCGCCCTGACACCCAAAGCCGTGGGTTCCTGCGGCGCCGGTTTGGAAGTTTCCGCTGTGATTTTTATTTTAGCTGCCAGCTCTTTTTTTGTTTCTCTTTTTATTTCTTTTACTTCTTTTTTGGCTTCTTTTATTTCGGTTTTTACTTCTTCTTTTTGCGGCTCACTGGATGTGTCCGCCAGTGAAAATTCCATATCCAAAGAAAGTAAAGAAGCCTTGATTTTCGCTTTTTTGGACAGCATGCCCAGAAAGCCGCCTGTTTCTTCAGAAATAATTTCGATATTTAATTTTTCACGGGCAACGCCGAATTCACGACAAGCTTTTTCTATAGCTTCGTCAATTGATTTGCCTTCTATTTCCATTATTTTCGCGTCCATTTTCCCAACCTCTTATGCGTATTGTCAACTAAGCCAGTTTTTTATTGATGTAGAACTGCTGACCGATACTTAAAATATTGTTAAATAACCAGTAAATAACCAATCCCGACGGAAAATTTAAAAAGAAAATAGTCAAAACCAGCGGCATAAAGAGCATCATCTTGGCCATCATGGGATCGCCCATGGTCGGCGTCATTTTCTGCTGAATGAACTGCGTAATGCCCATAAGAATAGGGGTGATATAATACGGGTCTTTCGCCGACAAATCCTGAATCCAGAAAAACAGCGGCGAATGCCGCAATTCAATGGCATATAAAAGCGCGTTGAACAGGCCGATAAAAACCGGCAGCTGAATCAGTATCGGCAGGCAGCCGCTGAGCGGATTGATTTTATGTGATTTGTAAAGCGCCATGGTTTCCTGACCAAGTTTCGCCTGATCGTTTTTGTATTTCTGCCGCAATTCATTTATTTTGGGCTGAATTTTCTGCATCTCCCGCATCGATTTATAACTTAAATTACCCAGCGGCCAAAAAAGCAGCTTTATCAGAATAGTCATCAAAATAATCGCCACGCCATAGTTATGAACAAAATCATACAAAAAGTTCAGAAACATAAGAAAAGGGATGGCCAGCCATTTGAAAATGCCGAAATCTATCGCCTTTTCTAAACCGACACCCAGCTCCTTTAACAGACTGTGCTGTTTAGGGCCAAGATAAAGAGAGTAACCGACTACGCTGCTTTGACCGGCAGGAATTATTTCTTTCTGCCCCACAATTCCCACCAAGACCAAATTATCGCTTCCACGGTTTATAACCACGCTGGCTAAAGAAGGGTTTCCCGGAATAAAAGAAGCGATAAAATATTTCGTTTCAAAGCCGCACCATAAAACATTGGGGCCCAGTATCTTTTCCTTCTCCATTTTTTTCAATTCGAGTCGCTCGATACTCCCCGCCACAGAAACCACCGGGCCCTCCTTATCGTATCTGCCGTGATCTTTATCGGGATCGATGGATTGATACCAGCTAAGTTTGGGTATCTGAATAAGCGGCGCTTTAGTCAGATTATACATCTTCACATCCAGATCTATCGTGTATTTTTCTGGATCAAAAATGAATATCTTTTCCACTTTGATTACGCCTTCATAACTGCCGGAAAAAACCAGCCGTTTCTTTTCTTTGGCACCAATTAAACTTAGTGCGGCTGTATCAGCCTCAAACATGGAATCGGCGGCAATATCCACGCTGGACTCGGAAAAAGCGACAGATAAAGGATGGGGCATTCCTTCTTTTATATCGACCAGTTCCACGGGTTCGTCGCTTTTAGCTTTTATTCCATCTTTAGAACCGAAAATCAGCTTCTTAATTTTGGGATAAATATCATCAGCGCATTTAATGCAGTCCTGCTGATACTGCTTTAATTTAAGAGATTTTAAGGATGCGCCTCTGGTGGAAAAAATTGCCGTATAGAGAGGCGTTTCGACTTTGATATCTCGCGCAGGCACTTGTTTTTGGGCAACAGGTTTCTTTTCCACGACCGTTTTTCGCGGAGCAGTTGGTTGCACCGCCGTTTCGGTTGTAACCTGCCCGGTATCACCCGCGCCCGCCGGTACCTGTTTGGGCTGTGGCGGTTTGACAAAAAACATTTGATATATCAAAAGCACGGCAAGTGACAAGACTATGGCAAGCAGCGTCCTTTTGTCCATTAAAAACCTCCCTATTCTTGATTATTCGACTGGATCATATCCGCCCGGATGAAAAGGATGGCAGCGCAGAATTCTTTTTATGCCCATAAATGTACCCTTAAACGGCCCATGCAGTTCAATTGCGGAAATGGCATATTCGGAACACGTTGGATAAAAACGGCAACACTGAGTATAAAAGACAGAGGGTACGCAAACTTGGTATAGACGAAGGGCAGAAACAATTATCTTTACTAAAATTTTTCTGAGCATAAATTACGCTTTAGCTTTCCGCTCGAAGAGCCGCGTTAATTCTTCGCATGCCTGATAATATGTAAGGGGGGGGATATTTTTCTTGGCTATTAAAACAACGTCGTATCCCGCGGGAAACATTTTTTTATTCAAGCGGAAAAATTCTCGGAGCAGTCGTTTGGTTCTGTTTCTTCTTACGGAGTTACCCGCTTTTTTGGATACGGCGATTCCCAGCCTTTTTATTCCCTGGTTGTTTTCATATATTACAGACGTAAAATTTTGCGAACTTTTCCAAACCCCCTGCCGGTAAATGGCTCTGTATCTTTTCGAGCTAATTATCCTTTCCAATTTCCGGTAAGATTNNAGATTGTTCTTTCATGCATACCGACCGGCCATTGCTATAAAAGCTAAAAAAATTCTGATCTATACGGTTAAACGTTTTCTTCCTTTGGCTCTGCGGCGGCTGAGCACCTGCCGACCGGATTTAGACGCCATACGAACAAGAAACCCATGGGTCCTTTTTCTTTTGAGATTTGTTTTATTAGTCAGCGTCTTTTTCATGAATGAAACCCCTAAAAGTTATAGGGTCATGCGTAAATCATAGTCAACTTTATTTGTCAAGACCATTTTGGCCCAATACCGGTCAAAAACCTTTTTATCTTGGGAAAAATTAGCACAAAAACCGACTTCGCCTTTCAGAACTATGCCTCATTCGAGCAGTCTTCCATCCTGACGCAGCTTGTCCACAATTTTAGCAATTGCCGGTATTGCCTCCGTGGCCGCCTTTTCGCCAGCCATAATCGCTTCATGCCTTTTTGTGAAATCGCTGGAACCGATGTGCCCCACTTTTGGTTTGATAACGACATCGGCGTGTTTTATGTGTTGAGAGGCTATTCTGTTGTACATAATATCAATTGCCTGCATTATCGTCTCCAGCGTGGATTTAGGTGCAGCCGTTTCCACACCCGATGATATATCCACCGCAATGACCACGTCAGCACCGAACCTGCGCGCTACGTCCGCCGCCAAAGGATTCACCACGCCGCCGTCCACATAATATTTATCGCTGATGAGGACAGGATTAAAGATACCCGGAATGGAACAACTGGCGCGTACGGCTTTCCCGGGGTTACCGCGCCCGAAAATCACCTCGTCGCCGTTTTGAATATTCGTGGTCACGGCATAAAAAGGAATTTTGAATTTTTCCATCGGTATGTATTTGACCCTGGCGTTGACAAAATTCTCCAGTTTTTCCCCTTTGATAAAACCGTTATCAGGAATAACATAGTCAGCAACATCTTCTTTCTTAATTCCCAGAGCGATCATCTGCAAATCATAAGGATTGTAACCGTACGCATATAGACAGCCAACCAAAGAACCGACGCTTGTCCCCACCACGATGTGTATTGGAATTTTGTGCGATTCCAACACTTTCAAAACTCCAATATGGGCAAATCCTTTGGAGGTACCCGCGCCCAAAACAACAGCGATTTTCGCAGGATGGGAAGGCACTACTTCCTTGGGTGTCGTAACGCATGAAAGAAATAAAGACAATGAAATTAAATAAACCATGAATTTGGCAGCGCATTTAATCATATACAGCTTTTTGTTTTCCATGATTTTATTCCCTCTTTTCACTTCTCTCTTTGTCACGAACCCTTCTTTTTCTTGTCTTTTTCTTTGCCGTCGTCAGCCCAGCTTCTTCCGCAGGCGGCGCCGGAGGGGCATGCAATGATTGCTGATAATAGTCGTCCAAAAGCATGGTAATCAGTGCCAACTGGTCGTCTGTTTGCGCCAAACTTTTAGCCAAAGAAGCGAAGCGCCTCATTCTTTCAATCTGTAAATTGTCGCGGGCGCGCAAACGTGCCTCCAGGAGAGCGGTCACTCTTTCGGCAACAACCTTTTCCAGTTCTTCATCGCCCGGCAAAGGACGCTCCTGCATGTTGATATTGTAGTAGCGGGCGACACTCTGCAATTTAAACTTTTCCATTTCCGCCACCAAGGAAATGGCCACACCGCCGGAACCCATGCGCCCAGTTCTTCCGGCACGATGAATGTATGCTTCCGGATCTTCCGGCGGTTCATACTGAATAACATGAGACAAGTCGGGAATGTCGATTCCGCGCGCGGCAACATCAGTCGCCACCAAAAAGCGTAAAGCTCCCCGCCGGACACGGGCCATAACTTTCTCGCGCATGCTTTGCGCCAGATCTGAGCTAAGTTCGTCGGCATCATACCCGAAGCGCTTCAAGACGACGGAAAGGTAATGAACCGTATCTTTCGTGTTGCAGAATATAATCGCAGAGACCGGATTTTCAACCTCAATGATACGCACCAAAGAGCGTTCTTTGCGCATACCCGGAACAACGTAATAAACGTGCTCGATTTCGGCAATATGTACTTGATTACCGCTCAAACTGAGCAGCTGCGGCGCACGCATAAATTGATCGGCCAAACGTATTACCTGCGGTGGGAATGTGGCGGAAAACATGCTGCTTAATATTTCATGCACAGGAATATATTTGCGGATTTTCACCATATCCGGATAAAAACCCATCGACAACATCCGGTCGGCTTCATCGAAAACCAGTATCCGTAAATTATCCAGAGAGAGATTGTTCTTCAGCAAGTGATCCAATATCCTTCCCGGCGTGCCCACAACAAGGTGCGCACCGCTCCGAAAAGCCTCCAACTGCGTGCCATAACCGACACCACCGTAAACCACGGCCGTTCTCAGGTCTGTGCCTTCGGACAATCTTTGCGCCTCTCTGGAAACCTGCAGGGCAAGCTCACGCGTCGGGACAAGCACAAGCGCCTGTGTGACATTCTTCTTAAAATCACTTTTTTCTATAATAGGCAAAAGATATGCGCCTGTTTTGCCGCTGCCGGTCCGCGACTGCACCATCACATCACGGTCCGCAAGAAGATAAGGTATCGCTTTTGCCTGTACTGGCGTGAGGGAATCCCATCCAGCACGCACACACGCCTCGCGCATACGGGCTGTCAAATCTTTCATGGATATTTCTGCAAAACCATTCCGCGACTCCGCAGTTATTGCTTCGTTTTTACTTTCTTCTTCCATAAATCTCTTCCCCGTTGGAATTATTATTAAATATCATTTAATTCAGTATAACGCCTTATGCAAGAAAATATTTGCCGTACGCAAAATCATGCTCTCTTTAAATGTCTTCCCGATGACAGCAAAAAATATTCTTGACAGTCAATACGGATTAATATAATGTTTAGTTAATTCGTGAAAGGACTTTTTAAGTCCTGTCTTTTGTGGAGAGTTTCACATATTCAAAAAACAACCCGATGCTTATTAATCCTAGAAGTTAAAAACGCGTAAATACCTTCGTGCATTTCCGAAAAATATCGCGGTAAAAAGTGAATATATCATATCTTAATAATATTAATATCCCATCAATAATTCAAAACTAAGGAAGTATTTTATGAACATCGAAGACATCAAGCGGCTGCCGATCAGCGAATTAAACAACCTGGCCCGGGATCTAAACGTTCCGGATGCCAGCGGTATGCGCCGGCAGGATTTGATTTTCGCCATTTTACAGACACAGGCAGAACAAAACGGCGTTATTTCCGGCTCCGGCGTCCTGGAAATTCTACCCGACGGTTTCGGCTTTTTACGCGCAGTGGATTACAATTACTTGCCCAGCCCCGACGATATTTATATATCGCCTTCACAAATAAGGCGTTTTAACCTGAGAACCGGCGATACCATAGCAGGCGAGGTCAGGCCACCCAAAGAAGGTGAAAAATATTTCGCTCTGCTTAAAGTCGACGAAGTCAATTTTGAAAGTCCGGAACAAGCGCGTGATAAAATACTTTTTGACAACCTGACGCCTCTTTACCCTCAGGAAAAACTCAACCTCGAATACGATCCGGAGAATTATTCCACCCGCGTCATGGACTTATTCGCCCCTATCGGTAAAGGGCAACGCGCTCTGATTGTTTCACCGCCGCGCGCCGGCAAAACAGTTCTCCTACAGGATATAGCCCACAGTATCACCGCCAACCATAAGGAAGTCATTTTGATGGTTTTGCTTATCGACGAAAGACCGGAAGAAGTGACCGACATGCAACGCAGCGTAGCGGGGGAAGTCATTTCTTCCACTTTTGACGAGCCGGCCACGCGCCACGTGCAAGTAGCGGAGATGGTTATAGAAAAAGCCAAACGTCTTGTCGAACACAAAAAAGACGTGGTCATCCTGCTGGATTCTATTACGCGCCTGGCGCGCGCCTATAACACCGTCGTTCCTCCCTCCGGAAAAGTCCTGTCCGGCGGTGTGGATTCCAACGCCCTGCATAAGCCAAAACGCTTTTTCGGCGCGGCTCGCAACATCGAAAATGGCGGCAGTTTAACGATTATCTCCACCGCTTTGATTGACACTGGTAGCCGCATGGACGAAGTTATTTTTGAAGAATTCAAGGGTACCGGAAACATGGAATTGCATCTCGACCGCCGCATCGCCGACCGCAGAATTTTCCCTGCCTTTGACCTGATCCGTTCCGGAACCAGAAAAGAAGAGCTGCTTATCCCCAAAAACAATCTCAACCGCATCTGGATTTTACGCCGCCTGCTGCAGGAAATGAACCCCGTTGACGCCATGGAATTCATTATCAGCAAAATAAAAAAGACGGAAACAAATCAGGAATTCTTGGATTCAATGAACTCGTAGGCCCAAATATTCGCTTGAATTTTTGTTCCATATATTGTAGAAAGCCCCCCTGCTTTGAAAAATACTGGCGTTGTTAGTTGCAGATAAAGGCCAAGGAGGAAAAGGCTGAAATGAAAGAAGGCATCCACCCGGAATATAAAAAAACCACAATTACTTGTGTTTGTGGCAATGTGATTGAAACACGGTCAACCAAAAAAGACATAAAAATCGAAATTTGTTCCAACTGTCACCCCTTCATGACCGGCAAGCAGAAGATTGTCGATACGGCCGGACGCGTGGAAAGATTCAAGAAAAAATACGAGGCGCAGGAAGAAAAGCAAAAAGCCGCTAAAGATAAAAAGAAAAAATAATCCGCGTTTTCGCGCGATCAGAAACATTTTTTAAATATTTTTATGATAAAAACATTTTATCACACTTTCCATTTGTAGCTGCCCTTTACACATTCGCCGTGCCCGGCGCGTTTCGTTAATCATTTTTATCAACAACAAACTTTAGTTTAATATAGATTATGGATGTTATTCTCGACAAATTGCGTGATATCGAAATCCGCTACCGTGAGCTGGAGGGGCTTTTGAGCGACCCTCAGGTAGTCTCCAAACAGGGGCTTTATCAAAAATACGCCCGGGAACACGCCGAATTATCCGAATTGGTGGATGAAATACGCCGCTACGAAAAAACAATAGCGCGTATCGAAGAATATAAAAGGTTTCTGTCAGAAAATGACGACGAATTAAAAGCGATGATCCGCGAGGAAATGCCGCAACTTCAGCAGGAGCAGCTTGAGCTCGAAGAAAAAATTAAAATTCTGCTTCTGCCCAAAGACCCCAATGACGACAAAAACGTTTTTCTGGAAATCCGCGCGGGAACCGGCGGCGATGAAGCCAGTTTATTTGCCGCGGATTTATTTCGCATGTACGCGCGCTACGCCGAATCCCAGGGCTGGCACGTGGAAGTGGTGAGCTCCTCTTCCGCTTCCGGCCTCGGCGGATATAAAGAAATTATCGCCCAAATCGAAGGCAAAGGGGCTTACAGCCGTCTGAAATATGAAAGCGGCGTGCATCGCGTGCAGCGCGTGCCGGTCACCGAAGCGCAGGGGCGCATTCATACTTCCGCGGTTACCGTGGCGATTATGCCGGAAGCCGAAGAAGTGGAAGTTAAAATCGACCCCAACGATTTGCGTATTGATGTTTACCGATCCACCGGGCACGGCGGCCAGAGCGTTAATACCACCGATTCCGCCGTGCGCATCACGCATATACCGACAGGGCTTGTGGTTACCTGCCAGGACGAAAAATCACAGCTGAAAAACAAGGTTAAAGCGATGAAAGTTTTACGCGCAAGGCTTCTGGACGCGATGGTGCAAAAGCAAAACGCGGACATGGCGCAGCAGCGTAAAAACCAGGTGGGCTCCGGCGACCGCTCCGAACGCATCCGCACCTACAACTTTCC
>DIEW01000019.1:16402-17226 GCA_002418825.1 Syntrophaceae bacterium UBA5764
TAATTTCATCAACGGCAATATCGGCCCCGTCATCGACGCGTTGGCGTCGCACTACCAGGCAGAAGCGCTAAAAAAACAGGGATAAAACACGCGCCATTCTTTCCCATTGACCTTGTTTTTATCGCCAAAATAAACTAATCCTTTCAGCATGACTGTTCGGGAAATTTTAAATGAGGCAACGCGCGAATTGGAAACCGCGGGAATGGAAACCGCACGGCTGGACGCGGAAGTTTTGCTGGCTTTTTGTTTAAATTGCGACCGACTGGAATTTCTTAAAAATCCGGATATGCAAATCAGCAAATCCCAGTTAGCCGTTTTTAACAAACTTGTTTCCCGAAGATTAAAATGGGAACCGGTGGCCTACATCACCGGACGCAAGGAATTCTGGTCTTTTACACTGGAAGTGAATAAAGGCGTTTTGATTCCCCGGCCCGACACGGAAATCATTTTGGAAGAAGCCTTGGCTGTTGGTAAAAACATAATTGCCCCGCGTATTGCCGATATCGGCACGGGCAGCGGCGCCATTGCTCTGGCTTTGGCCAAAGAACTTCCCGAACCGAAAATCACCGCCACGGATATATCCCCGGCCGCGCTCAAGGTCGCCAAAAAAAACGCCCGTAATCTCAAACTGGGAAAAAATATCGAATTTCTCAAGGGCGATTTATTCGCGCCGGTAAAAGGTTTATTCGACATCATTGTCTCCAATCCGCCATATATTTCCGCAGCAAAATACGAAGAGCTTCCACGCGGAGTAAAAGATTTTGAGCCGAAAATAGCGCTTTTGGCCGGGCAAACAGGTGTGGAATTTTACGAAAAATTGATAT
>DIEW01000019.1:17323-47982 GCA_002418825.1 Syntrophaceae bacterium UBA5764
CGATTACGCGGGTCACGACCGCGTCATCAAGGGAAGGAAAAAATAAGTGGATAAAATTATTGTTCAGGGCGGAAAATCTCTGCACGGAAATGTCCAGATCAGCGGCGCGAAAAACGCCGCGCTGCCGGTCATGGCGGCGGCACTACTTACAGAAGGAACCAACACTTTTCATAACATCCCCGACCTGATGGACATCAGAACAATCAAAAAACTTCTGCGCAATTTAGGCGCGCAAATCGAAGGCGAAGAAACTCTTCAAATCAATGTGGATAAAATCACCAGTTGTGTCGCGCCTTATGAACTGGTGAAAACAATGCGGGCATCTGTTTTGGTTTTGGGGCCGCTTGTGGCGCGCATGGGTGTAGCGCGTGTATCTCTTCCCGGCGGCTGCGCCATCGGCGCCCGGCCGGTTAATCTGCATATCAAAGCACTCGAGGAAATGGGCGCGAAAATCGAGCTAAAAGAAGGCTACATTGAAGCTAAAGCCAAAAAATTAAAGGGCGCGGAAATTTATTTTGATATTTCCACGGTCACCGGCACGGAAAACGTGATGATGGCCGCGACGCTCGCGCAGGGAACAACCATTTTGCGCAACGCCGCCTGCGAGCCGGAAGTAGTCAATCTGGCGGAGGTGCTAAAGGGCATGGGCGCGAAAATCAACGGCGCGGGAACTGACGTGATAAAAATAGAGGGTGTCACCTCGCTCAAACCCACCGAAGGCACGATTATCCCAGACCGCATCGAAGCGGGCACTTTTATGATTGCCGCCGGCATAACGCACGGCGAATTAAACATTCGGGGATGCATTCCCGAACACCTGGAAGCGCTGATAAATAAATTGCGCGACACAGGCATGAAAATCTCGCCCATCAAAGGCGGCCTGAAAGCCACAGGAACAAAAAAAATCAACAGCGTCGATGTCAAAACACTGCCCTACCCTGGTTTTGCCACCGATTTGCAGGCGCAGATGATGGCTTACATGTCCATCGGCAGCGGCCTGAGTGTTATTACGGAAACAATTTTTGAAAACCGTTTTATGCATGTCAGTGAACTGATGAGAATGGGAGCCGATATCAAAATTCAGGGCAACAACGCGATCGTGCGCGGCGTACCCGAACTGCGCGGCGCTCCGGTTATGGCCACAGACCTGCGGGCTTCGGCTTCATTGGTTCTCGCGGCACTGGTCGCCAAAGGAACGACGGAAATTTCGCGTGTTTATCATCTCGACCGCGGCTATGAGCAAATAGAAAAAAAGTTTTCCGCCGTGGGCGCAAATATCAAAAGGGTGGCGGGTTAAAAATGAAAATCATCAAAGCCGACGATAAAAAATTTAAATCTTTTTTCCGAAAGTTGCGTCAAAGAGGAGGAACGTTTTCTCCCGAACTTTTATCGGCAGTGGCGCGAATAATAAAAGAAGTGGCCGCTAAAGGCGATATAGCTTTATTTAAATATACATACAAATTTGACAAGTATAAATTAACCCCAAAAACAATAGAAGTATCCACAAAAGAAAAAGAAGAAGCGCTGGCAAAAGTTAGTCCCCAAGATTGGGAAATTTTAAAATTGGCGGCGGCGCGCATAGAAAAATATCATCGTCATCAAATCAACCAGGATTGGTCATTAAAAGATGAGGAGGGAATTGAATTAGGCCAGAGAATTTTGCCGCTGCAGAGAGTCGGAATTTACGCTCCCGGCGGAAAGGCTTTTTACCCTTCCACTCTGCTGATGGCGGCGATACCGGCTAAAATTGCCGGAGTAAAAGAAATAATTATCGTAACCCCCGTCAAAGATGGCAAAATAAATCCTTTGGTTGCCGCGGCGGCGGACATTTGCGGCGTAAATCGTATTTTCAAAATCGGCGGCGCACAGGCGATTGCGGCACTTGCTTACGGGACTAAATCCATTCCGCAAGTTGATAAAATTGTAGGCCCCGGTAACGCTTATGTTGCGGCGGCAAAAAAACTTGTTTTCGGCCAGGCAGGCATCGATATGATTGCCGGCCCAAGTGAAATATTGATTATTGCTGATAAAACGGCTAACGCATCTTTCGCGGCGGCGGATATGCTTTCTCAGGCTGAGCACGATGAAATGGCGGCGGCGGTTCTTTTTACCACTTCAGAAGCTTTCGCCCAAAAGGTAGCCAAAGAAATTGATGAGCAGATGAAAACACTGGAAAGAAAAAAAATAATCAAAAGCTCCCTCAAAAATTTCGGCGCGATAATTATAACCAAAGATTTAATTCATGCCGTGGAACTGGCCAACGATTTCGCTCCGGAGCATCTGGAATTGATGGTGGAAAATCCGGCGGAAATTCTAAAGCGGGTACAAAACGCGGGCTCCGTCTTTTTAGGCTCCTACACACCAGAAGCGCTGAGCGATTATCTGGCCGGCGGCAATCACATTTTGCCTACCTCAGGCACGGCGCGTTTTTCTTCGCCTTTGGGAGTTTATGATTTTGTCAAACGCATGAGCGTTTCCTCTTTTACGCCGGACGCTCTGGATAAACTGGCTTCTCCGACATCCCGTTTTGCCAAGTTAGAGGGACTGGACGCGCATGCTAATTCGGTCCTCGTGCGCAACAAGTAATAATAGCTATAAACGTCATTACCGGACTTGATCCGGCAATCCAGAATTGAAAAAACTTAAATACAGATGACTAAAGATACACTTTACTCCGATTCGCTGGTAGAAATAAAAAGTGACAGTATTCTTTTCCGCCGTTACAGCTTTTTCGAACGCGACCGGCTGGTTTTGTTTTCTGACATCGAAAAAATCGTCGTGAAAAAAGCCACCATCTGGAATGGAAAGTTCCGCTTCCACGGCACCGGCGATTTCAAAACCTGGTTTCCTAAAGATTTTCAAAGATACAAACGCGATAAGATTTTTGTGGCTTATATCCGCTACAAATGGTGGCGGATCGGGTTTACTGTGGAAGATTCAGATACGGCAATCAAAATATTCCAGGAAAAAGGATTAATCAAAGAATCTTTTGCGTAAAATGCAATATTAAAATTTTGCAAAACCTCATCTGACAAAAAGTTGCCTGACCGAGCCTAGCCCTCTGTCGAGCTTTCAGATAAAAACACCTTGACAAAACAACCTCGTTGAATAAGATTTCGCATTGTCGAGCGGGCGTAATTCAGTGGTAGANNGGTAGAATGTCAGCTTCCCAAGCTGGACGTCGTGGGTTCGAGCCCCATCGCCCGCTCCATTTTAATTTTTGGCGTTTTTGAACGCCTGATACTTTTCCCTTGCATTGAACACCGCAGTGTGCTAATAATTTTTCGCTATCATCGATGACTGTGTATTGATGAGTGGGCTTCTGCCCACTTTTTTATTTTCTGATTATTTTTATATATTTATGGATGACGTTTTAAAAGAAAAAATATGGCGACTGGCCGAGCCAGTAATAGCCGCGGAAGAAATGGAACTGATTCACGTTGAATGCCTTAAAATGCACAGACGCTGGATTATTCGACTGTACATGGACAAAGAAAACGGAGTGACACTGGATGACTGCACAAGCGTAAGCAATCAGCTGGGAGATATATTCGACATCAATGATTTGTTTGACTGCCCTTACACGCTGGAAGTTTCTTCGCCGGGCTTTGATCGGCCGATATCGCGCGACGTGGATTTCGTGAAATATATAGATGCACGTGTGAATATAAAAACAGAGGCAAAAATTGGGGGAATAAAGAATTTCCATGGCGTTTTATTGGATTATATCGAAGAAAACGGCGAAAAAATAGTCTTAGTGGAAGTTGCGGGGAAAACCTACCGGATTCCCCGCAAGGTCATTGTCAAGGCGAATCTTGCCAATGCCGGGTAAAATCAATCAATGCCGGCAGGGAAAGTCACCTGCAGCATTACGCAGAAGATAAAGGGAGGATTTCGTAAATGTTGCCAGAACTTAAACGTCTGATTGAGCAGATGGGCAAGGACAGAGGCATAGAAAAAGAGACAATTACCGAAGCTCTGGAAGCAGCCATGCTCACCGCAGCGCGTAAAAAGCTGGGGCAAAACGTGGATATCGAAGCTCATTATAACGACGAAGCAGGTGAAATCGAAGTATTTCAGTTCAAAACAGTCGTGGATAAAGTCTTGGATCCGGAAACACAGATTTCCAAAGAAGAAGCAAGAAAGACACTCGATGAAGGAGCGGAACCGGGCGATAGTTTGGGCATGAAAATTGAAACAAGTTCTTTCGGCCGTATTGCCGTGCAGATGGCCAAGCAAATCATTATTCAGCGCGTTAAAGACGCGGAACGCGATAATATTTACGAGGAATACAAAGACCGCAAAGGCGAACTCCTGACAGGTTTTGTCCAGCGTTTTGAAGGTGGCAGCATTATCGTCAATCTGGGACGAGCAGAAGGAGTGTTGCCTCCGTCCGAACAGATTCATCGCGAAGCTTACAAGCGAGGCGAGCGAATACGCTCCTATATAGTTGACGTGAAAAAAAACACAAAAGGCTCGCAGATAATATTATCCCGTACCCATCCTTCATTTTTAAAAGCTCTTTTTGAAGTCGAGGTACCGGAAATCTCCGAAGGTCTTATCGAAATTGTCAGTGTGGCCCGGGAACCGGGCAAACGCGGCAAAATCGCCGTTCAGGCCAAGGACAAAGACATCGATCCGGTGGGCGCCTGTGTAGGCATGCGGGGCTCGCGCGTGCAGAGCGTGGTACAAGAATTGCGCGGAGAAAAAATCGACATCATTCCCTATACCAATGACGCGGCAAAATATGTCAGCAGCGCTTTGTCTCCGGCCAAAGTGAACCGCGTATTAATCGATGAGGAAAACCGGACAATGACGGTTATCGTCCCCGACGACCAGCTTTCCCTGGCTATCGGCAAAAACGGACAAAATGTCCGCTTGGCCGTCAAGCTAACCGGTTGGAAAATTGACGTAAAAAACGAGACAATGGCTTCAGAAAAACCACAGGAAGGGCAAACAGACTTAACTAAACTTACCGGTGTGGGGCCAGCGATGGCACAGAAACTCATAGAAAAAGGCATCAAGAGCATCGCTATGGTCGCAGCGGCAGAACCTGAACTATTATCCTCTATTCCCGGCATCGGCGAAAAGACCGCCTTACACTGGATTGAGGAAGCCGGCAGGATTCTGGATGAAGAAGCAGCCGAGAATAAACCTGAATCGCAGCCGAAAATTTAATCTAGGGAGTTACACATGGCGAAAAAGCGAGTCCACGAACTGGCCAAAGAATTGAATCTGGAAAGCAAAGACCTGATCACCCGTCTGGAAAAAATGGGCATTACGGTTAAATCCCACTCCAGCACTTTGGAAGACGGCGAAGTGGAAAGAATAAAAGAGGCATTGCTTTCCGGTGAATCGCAGCAAATTGTCGAGGAAAGAATAAAATCCACGGTGATTCGCCGTCGTGCCGTTCGCACATTTGTAGAAACCCCGCAAGCTCCACCGGCACCGCCAGAGGAAACCGTGGCGAAACCGGCGACGGCTGAACCCGCAATTACTGCACCGGAAAAAGAAATAAAAGGCAAAAAGGAGGTACCGGAAAAGCCTTCCGTCGTGCCGCCTGTGGCGCCCGAAGAACAAAAACCAAAAGAGGCCTCGGAGACCGAGGCCGTCGAACAAGTAAAACAACCGCCCCCAACTCCCACCAAACCGATTATTTTCGTTAAGCACAAGCTTATTAAACCGGAAATCAAAAAAGCGCCAAAACCGGAAAAACCACCGGTGACTGTGGAAAAAATAGTCGTACCACCGCCGGAAAAGTCCATCAAGAAGGAAGCGGAAAAAGCAAAGAAAAAAGGCAAAGCGCCCGTGGAAGTCTTCATCGAAGAAGAAAAAATATTGCCGCGGCGTAAAGTCCTGGAGAAAAAAATTGAAAAGAAGTTAAGGAAACAGGACGATGACCGAGAAGTGGTTTTCACCAAATGGCGGGATGAGAAAAAAGTTGTGCCCGTCAAAATGAAAAAAACGGAAATAACCGTTCCTAAAGCGATTAAACGACGCATCAAAATCGGCGAAACAATATTGGTGGGTGACCTAGCTAAAAGGATGGGTATTAAGGCCAGTGAAGTTATTAATAAATTAATAGGCATGGGGGTTATGGCCACTATCAATCAATTTATCGACTACGATATTGCCTCTCTGATTGCGTCGGAATTCAGTTTCCAGGTGGAAAAAGCAGAAGTTGACTTTGACGAATCTGTTTTAAAAATTGCCGCATCGCCAGAAAAACTAAAATCACGCGCTCCTGTCGTCACAATCATGGGGCATGTTGATCACGGCAAAACATCACTTCTCGACGCCATAAGGCAATCCAATGTCATCGACGGTGAAGCCGGTGGAATCACACAGGCCATTGGCGCCTATCACGTAAATATCAACAATCGGGACATCGTCTTTCTTGACACCCCCGGCCATGAAGCTTTTACAGCAATGCGGGCACGCGGCGCGAAAGTAACGGACATTGTTGTTCTGGTTGTAGCTGCCGACGATGGCGTAATGGAACAAACAATTGAAGCCATTAACCACTCCAAGGTTGCCGGAGTACCTATAATTGTCGCCATCAACAAAATAGACAAACCCGGGGCGGATTCGGAAAGAATCAAACAGGCCCTTTCTGAGCACGGCCTTTTATCCGAGCAGTGGGGTGGTGAAACCATTTTCTGCGAAGTTTCCGCCAAGAAGAAAAAAGGCATCGAAGAGTTACTGGAAATGATTTTGCTGCAGGCCGACGTCATGGAACTGAAAGCCGACCCGGAACGTCCCGCCCATGGTATTATTATCGAATCCAAACTGGACCGCGGACGCGGACCCGTGGCCACGGTCCTGATTCAGGAAGGCACGCTCAAGGAAGGCGATTCTTTTGTCTCCAAAACAGAGTACGGTCGTGTACGAGCAATGATTAATGACCAGGGACGGCGGGTGAAAGCGGCTGGGCCTTCCATGCCGGTGGAAGTCATCGGCTTTTCCAGCGTTCCACAGGTGGGCGCGGAATTTTTCAGCATCGACGACGAAAAGAAAGCGCGCAGCATCGCAGAATACTGGCTGAGAAAAACCAGGGAAAAAGAACTTTCCGTTTCTTCCAAAATTACTCTGGAGCAGCTGTATCAAAAAATCAAAGAAGGTGTGAAGGACTTCAACGTCATAATTAAAGCGGACGTACGCGGTTCCATTGAAGCCATTACCGACGCGTTAAGCAAGCTCTCTACCAATGATGTAAGACTGAAAATCATTCACAGTTCTACCGGAGCGATAAGCGAAACAGATGTTCTTTTAGCTTCCGCTTCCAATGCCATTATTATCGGCTTTAATGTCCGTCCGGATGCGCGCGTTACCGAGGTCGCCGAACAGGAAGGCGTAGAGATAAAACTTTATGACATTATTTATAATGTGATTTCCGATGTCCGCGCCGCCATGGAAGGACTGCTTGAACCGGAATACAAGGAAGTCGTTCAGGGGCGCGCGGAAGTACGCGAACTATTCAAGGTTCCCAAAATCGGTACCGTTGCCGGCTGCCATGTGACCGATGGGAGAATATCGCGCAGCTCCAACTTAAAATTGTTGCGCGACGGCATTGTCGTTTTCGACGGTAAAATATTATCTTTGAAACGTTTCAAGGACGACGCACGGGAAGTACTTGCCGGCTTCGAATGCGGCATAGGGATTGACGGTTTTAACGACATTCACCTAGGCGATTTTATTGAAACGTATACAAAAGAAAAAATAGAAAAAAAACTGTAAAGACGCTTTATGGTTATCGGTTACGGCATAATAAACTTACGCCTGGAAAACAGCAGTTCTCTCAAGGAAAAAAGGAGTATCTTAAATAAGATCCTAAAGCGCACGCAAAATGAATTTAATGTATCTATAGCTCAAATAGGCGAGTTGAACAGTCACAAATTTGCTGAAATCGGTTTCGCCTGTGTCGGCAATGATTCCCGTTATATTAACGGAAAAGTTGACCACTTACTTAAATTTATCGACAACATGCGTGTCGCCGAAATTTTGAACAGTAAAATCGAAATAATGGTTATTTCCGGCTTTCCGGAAACAACCTTCAACAATGAAGGGAAATATGGTGGGTTTTAAGAGGGCGGACAGGGTAGCCGAGCAGATCATGGCGGAAATTTCCGAAATAATTTTCAAGGAAGTCAAAGATCCCCGCGTGCACGCTCTGACCATTACTGCCGTTAAGGTAAGCGATGATTTACGCAACGCGAAAATTTTCTTTGTGGAAATGGGCCAAGATGAATGTTCGGCGGAAATGCGCGCCGGCCTGGACAGAGCCACTAATTTCGTGCGCAAAGAACTGGGGCGAAGAATGCAATTACGGTTTATACCCCAAATCAGCTTTATTCATGATCAATCGTTCGGCTATGGTAGCCGCATTGATAAAATACTGGCGAATATCGCGCAGGCGGATGGGAAAAATGATTAACAAAATTATTGCCACAATAAACGAGGGGCGCAGTTTTTTAATTACATCCCATGTAAAACTTGACGGAGACGCGCTGGGTTCGGAACTGGCGATTTATTGTATGCTGAAAAATATAAGAAAAAAAGCGCTCATTTACAATGAAGACGATACCCCTGGCCACTACGCGTTTTTACCCGCGGCGGGGAAAATAGTTCATACCTTGGACAATATCAGTCAATTTGATGTTGCTTTTGTGCTGGACTGCAGCGAATTGGAACGTGTGGGAGATAAAGCTCAGGAAATCGGTAAAATCAAAAAAATTATCAATATCGACCATCATATTTCCAACAACGGATTTTCTCCTTTAAAATTATGGGACGGACGGGCGAGCTCCACCGGAGAACTTATTTTCTGTCTCTTTGAACAAATGAAGTGTAAATTGACACCGGACATCTGCACCAATTTATACGCAGCCATCCTGACGGACACGGGAGGTTTCCGTTATGCCAATACCACCAAGGACACTCTGTGGGCGGCGGGCAAACTGGTTGCGGGCGGCGCCGACCCGCAATGGATTTCCGAAAATATTTATGAGAACGACCCACCGGCAAAAATAAAATTACTGAAAAAAGCGCTGGAAACGTTATCTTTGGATTTACCAAACCAAATCGGGTCACTCGTCGTTACCAGAAGCGCATTGCGCGAAACCGGCGCATCATATGAACACACGGAAGGCCTCGTCGAAATCCCGCGTTCAGTAAAGGGAATTGCGGTATCAATTTTATACACGCAGCTGGAGGATAATTCTTATAAACTAAGCATGCGCTCGAAAGGAAATTTCGATGTGGAAAAAATAGCAAAAAAATTCGGCGGCGGCGGCCATGCCAATGCCGCGGCCTGCAGGATTAAAGGAAACATCGAAACAATTAAAAAAGATATTCTCAAAGCAATCAATGAGGCGCGGTAACTCATGAACGGCGCAGTGATTATCGACAAACCGGCAGGAAAAACCTCTCATGATGTTGTCAGAGAAGTGAAAAAAATCCTCGGTGCCAAAAAAGCCGGACACACTGGAACACTTGACCCCATGGCAACTGGTGTTCTCCCTGTTTGCTTGAACGAAGCAACCAAGTTGACTGGTTTTCTGGCATCGCAGGACAAGGAATATTTGGCCACAATGCTGCTGGGAGTAACAACAGACACTCTGGATATCGGGGGAAAAATTGTCAGCGAATCCGATAAAATTCCAGCGGAAGAGGAGATTCGTGCGTTACTGGCACGCTTAACAGGAAAAATCAAACAGATTCCTCCCGCATATTCAGCAGTAAAATACCACGGCAAACCCCTGTACAAATGGACAAGGAAAGGCATTTTCCCCGAAACCGCGCCCCGTGAGGCGGAAATTTATAATATTATTATCGAAAATATTTCTTTGCCCACTGTAACGTTCAGAGTGGTATGTTCCAAAGGAACCTATATACGAACTCTGTGCTCGGATATTGGTGAAAAACTTTGTTGCGGAGCATGTTTATCCGCATTGCGGCGCCTACGCAGCGGTTTTTTTTCCGAAGATATGGCCGTAACCCTCAACAGTGAGGAAAACGAAAATTACGAGTACTCGGGCAAAAAATCCGAACTTCTGAAAAACATGCTGCCAATGGCAAAATTAATGCCGTCACTGGAAGTAATTGAAGTAGAAGACAGTTTTGCCGACAAGATAGCTAACGGATGGCAACCTTCCGTGGCCATGATGAAGACCCATGTTCTCCCTTCCCTTGATCAGGGAGATATGATAAAGTTTATAAACAGTGAAGGAAAGCTGATAGCTCTGGCGGAGATAACAGTTGCAGCAAATAAATTAAGGCATTTAGACGAAAATTATCCCGCCGCAAAAATTGTGAGAGTGTTCAACAATATCAGCAACTAAAAAATTTTTATAATATTAGGGATTTGATTATTTAGGAGGAAAAAGCGTGTTAAATTTGGAAAAAAGAAAAACATTGATTGAAAACTACCGTCTTCATGAAAAGGATACCGGTTCACCGGAAGTCCAGATAGCACTTCTGAGCGCCAGAATCGAATACTTGACGGAACATTTCAAGGCCCACAAACAAGACCACCACTCACGGCGCGGATTATTGAAATTGGTTGGCCAGAGAAGAAGGCTCCTTAACTACGTCAAAAATAACGACATCGAACGATATCGAAAGTTAGTTAAAAGTCTTGGACTCAGAAAATAAAAATCTTCAATGGTGGAATTGTATAACTTATCGAATACCGACGCTGCTGAAGATGCAGACGTCAGGTAACGGGTGGAGCATTTTATCTTTGAACTTCGCCTTGGCACTCTTTTCGAAACTAAAATGGAGGAAAATGAATGGGTAACGTATTTAGTACGGATTTTGCCGGACGTAATATTTCGCTGAAAGCAAATTATGTGGCCGGCCAAGCCGACGGCTCAATATTGGTTTATTATGGAGATACAGTAGTATTGGTCACGGCAGTTTCTTTAAAAACGGCGCGACAGGGGGTGGATTTCCTTCCGCTGACAGTGGACTATCAGGAAATGACTTTTGCCGCGGGTAAAATTCCAGGAGGATTTTTCAAGCGGGAAGGACGCCCCAATGAAAGAGAAATACTAACATCGCGCCTAATCGACCGGTCGATCCGTCCGTTATTTCCCAAAGGATACTTCTTCGAAACGCAACTGGTGGCAACTGTTCTTTCCGTCGACAAGGAAAATGATTCCGACATCACGGCAATGATCGGCGCTTCTGTAGCGCTGGAAATATCTGATATTCCTTTTAAAGGACCGATTGCCGGCGTGCGTGTCGGGAAAATAAACGGCGAGCTGGTCTGCAATGCTTCAACAGAAAAAATGGAGGAAAGTGAATTAAATATTTTCATGGTGGGCAGAAAAATAACCCCTTCCAAATCAGGCCAGCCTTACGATGTGGAACTGGTCATGGTGGAAGGAGACGCTAGAGAAGTCGAGGAGAGCGTGATTATTGATGCCATTAAATTCGGTCTGGAAGCCATTCGTCCGGTCATCGACCTGCAGGACAAAATACGCGCCGCTATCGGTAAAAAGAAAAGACAGGTAGAGGAAGTGAAGGTAGACGGTGAGCTGGTCGCGCGTGTCAGCGCTGATTCCTTGGAAGGTTTGAAGGAAGCATACAACACACCCCGTAAACTTGAGCGCTACGCCAAGCTCGAGGCAGTCAGGGAAAAAACAATCAAAAATATCGGCGGGGATGATGCCGATTTGGCTGCAAAAACAGCGGGGATTATCGAAGACATGGAAAGACGTATTATGCGCAATATGATCATCAAAGATAAAAGAAGAATTGACGGAAGAACTTCCGTCGATATCCGGCCGATCAGCGCTGAAGTCAATGTTCTGCCGCGTGCTCACGGTTCAGCTTTATTCAATCGCGGCGAAACGCAGGCTCTGGTTGCTTTAACTTTGGGGACATCATCGGATGAACAACGCATGGATTATGTCAGCGGCGAAGAGTTGAGATCTTTCATTCTTCATTACAACTTCCCTCCCTATTGCGTCGGCGAAGCCAAGCCGCTGCGCAGCCCCGGCAGAAGAGAAATCGGCCACGGCGCGCTGGCCAGAAAATCTCTTGTTCCGGTTTTACCTGCGCCAGAAGAATTTCCCTACACAATAAGAATTGTCTCGGAAATTCTTTCCTCCAACGGTTCATCATCCATGGCCACTGTTTGCGGCGGCACTTTGTCCTTAATGGACGCGGGTGTGCCAATAAAAAGTATCGTTGCCGGAATCGCCATGGGCCTTTTAAAAGAAGATGACGATATTGTCATCCTCTCCGACATTCTTGGTGATGAAGACCACGCCGGTGATATGGATTTCAAGGTTTGCGGTANNTTACCGCCATGCAGATGGATATCAAAATTGACGGTTTGACCGAAGAAATATTAAGAAAAGCTCTCGACCAGGCACGCGAGGGTAGACTTCATATCATCGAAAAACTACGTCAGACAATAGCCGCTCCCAGAACCGACATTTCCATTTACGCGCCGCGTATAACGACAATCAAAGTCAAGGAAGATCAGGTAAGGACTGTTATCGGCTCCGGGGGCAAAAACATCCGGCAGATTATCAGTGAAANNTGGAAGATGACGGCACGGTGACGATTGCTTCCAATGACGCCGAGGCTGCTGCCCGTGCCGTAGCCATGGTTAAATGGCTGACAGAGGAAGCGGAGGTCGGGAAAATATACAATGGCACGGTGAAAAAAATCGTCGATTTCGGCGCTTTCGTGGAAATTTTACCTGGCACCGAAGGCTTGCTGCACATATCGCAGATAGCTAAAGAAAGAATCAACAAGGTTACCGACGTGCTTCAGGAAGGCGATGAAGTTACCGTAAAAGTGTTGGAAATAGACAAACAGGGCAAAATCCGCCTGAGCCGCAAAGATGCTTTGGGGCAAGAAGCCAAGTAATCTAACCTTTTCTAAATATCCTTTTTGCTGTTATGAAAAAATAGCCGCAAAAAGGATTATTTCTCATACACCCTCACAAAAAAGAATGTTTTGGGGCAGTTAAAAGATGCGACAAAAGGTTAAAGCTTTTATCCAAAGAACCGAAGGAAACAAAGACATCCCCCTCCCTCAATACATGACGGAACTTGCCGCCGGCATGGACATATTTGCCGCGGTAAACACAGAGGAAGTTATTGAACCCGGACAGCGGAAAAAAATACCTACGGGAATTAAGATAGCTCTTCCCGAAGGTTATGAGGCGCAAATAAGACCCCGGAGCGGGCTCGCCCTGCATCAGGGCGTAACCCTGTTAAATTCTCCCGGCACGATTGACGCCGACTACCGCGGGGAAATCGCCCTGATTGTCATAAACCACGGACATGAATCTTTTGTGATAAAAAGAGGAATGCGTTTGGCGCAAATGGTCGTGCAGAAGATTTGCCGACTGCAATGGGTGGAAAGCACCGAACTTGTCGATACCTCCAGAGGCAGCGGCGGCTTCGGCCACACTAAAAAATAGTCCGGTAATTATTTTATTACTTTTTGCAATTAGCATTAAACAGTGGTATTAAAACAGGGATTTTGACGAAAATTACTTTATGAAAAAATTAAAAATTAACAAAACAATTAAAGAAATAAATGAAAAAATCAAAAGCGGAAAAGCAGTCGTAGTCACTGCCGAAGAGATGATTGACATCGTTGAAAGAAACGGAGAGATAGAGGCGGCGCGCAAAATTGATGTTGTCACAACGGGAACTTTCAGCCCCATGTGCTCTTCAGGCGCGTTTTTAAATTTCGGCCACACTTCTCCGCGTATTCGTGCTTCCAAAGTCTGGCTGAACGATGTGCCCGCATACGGCGGCATTGCTGCGGTGGATTGCTATCTCGGCGCCACCGAGGTAGTTGAAGGCGACCCCCTCAACAGCGTCTACCCGGGAGAATTCAATTACGGAGGCGGACATGTCATAGAAGATTTGGTCAGCGGCAATATCGTCAAGTTGCGTGCTGAAGGGTATGGAACGGATTGTTACCCCGCGCGCAAGCATGAAAGAAATATAACCATACATGATTTAAAAGACGCTATTTTGTTCAATCCGCGTAATGCTTACCAGAATTACAACTGTGCCGTAAATTTATCTGATACGACAATCTATACCTACATGGGAATGCTGCGCCCGCGTATGGCTAATGCCTCATATGCAACTTCGGGGCAGTTAAGTCCATTATTTAACGATCCATACTATCGAACTATAGGCGTGGGAACAAGAATCTTTTTAGGCGGAGCACAAGGATTTGTCGCCTGGCCGGGTACACAACATAACCCCGACGTTCCGCGCACGGCAGGCGGCGTGCCCAAACAGGGGGCTGGTACCATCGCCGTTGTGGGTAATTTAAAGGAAATGACCCCGGAATGGCTGGCCGGAGCCAGCATTTTGGGTTACGGCGTATCCTTATTCGTGGGCATAGGCATTCCCATACCCATTCTTGATGAAGAAATGGCACGTTATACAGCAGTAAAAAACGAAGATATTTACACCCAAATTTATGATTACAGCATGGATTACCCCAAAGGGCAGGCTAAACCGATAGCGGAAGCAAATTATCAAGAACTGCGCAGCGGAACTATTATTATCGAAGGCAAAAAAGTCATCACCGCTCCTTTATCCAGTTACTACAAGGCAAGACAAATCGCCAATCTCCTGAAAGAGTGGATTGAATCAGGAAAATTTCTTTTGGGCGAACCGCAGATGATTCTGCCTTCGGTAAAAATTTAAACCACTTATCTCCCGCCGATAGAATAAGCTTGTTTTTTCTCTTTTTTTCTTCCCGCTGACGATTTGCTTTTTTGCAATAAGTAATCTTTTACAATAGCGCATTATATTAATTAATATTAATTAATATTAATTTTTTTTCTTGACTTTTGTTAAAAATTAATGCTTTTAGCAATTATACTGAGGTGGAACTTTAATATATGACTAGTAATATAAAGAAAAATCGGGTAAAAAAATTCAGAGAAACAATTCCTCTGAGCATGGCTGAGCTGGCAAGGAAAGCCGGATTGACCCCTCAAACGATTGCTAAAATGGAAAAGGGATTACCCACAAGGAAAAATTCCGAGCTAAAAGTAGCCAAGGCACTGAAAAGGCCTTACGAAGAAATTTTTCCTTGAAAAGCCAGCAAATCAAATAATTTGGCTCTGTCATTTGGTCAGAGCCGCGGGAGGAATATTTTTAAATGAGGATAGGCATATATCTTGTTGCTTTCTTAGTAGTTATGGCTCTTCTAATCACATTTGGCAACAGAGGGCTTGTTGACAATTACTTGATGAACAAGCAACTGGCCGAGCTAAAATCACAAAATTTTGCCATCGAGAAAGAAAACAACGAACTAAAAAGAAAAATTATCTTGCTTCGCAATGACTTAAGCTATCTGGAGCATATAGCCCGTAATGAATTAGGCATGGTCAAAGATGGTGACATTGTTTATCACTTGGTAAAATAGTTTTCAGGTAAAAAATTAAAAAGGATCGCAATGTCAAATTTTAATGACCTTTTTTCCAAAACCAAAAAGCTTATCGGCCTGGATATTGGCTCTAATTCCATAAAACTAGCCGAAGTTATCGATACCTCAAATGGTCAAATTCTCAACCGTTTTTCGCAGATGCCCTTAGCTAAGGGCATTATTACAGAAGGAGTAATAAATGACACCCGTGCTCTTTCTTCTAAAATCAAAGAGCTTTTTAAAAAATCGGGTTGCCGAAGCAAAAGCGTAGTTACCGCTTTGTCGGGAAATTCCGTTGTCGTCAAAAAAGTGACGTTCGCCCAAATGGATGACGCCGAATTGCAAGATTTAATTCGCGACGAAGCAGGCAAATATTTGCCTTTCGATAGCATGGACGAGGTTAATTACGATTTTCAGGTTTTAGGCGATAACGAATACAACCCAAATCAAATGGATGTCATCATTGTCGCCGCCAAAAAGGACATCGTGGATGCTTACGTAGAAGCGACAACTTCAGCCGGGCTTAATGTTGCCATCATGGATATAGATTCTTTCGCTCTGGAAACAATGTATGAAGCTAATTATGATTATGGAGATAATGAAGTTGTTGTCATAGTCCGCATCGGCGCGGATTTAACCAATATAATCGTTATCAAAGGCGGGATGTCTATTTTTACCAGAGATCTTACCTTGGGCGGTAATTCCATAACGGAATCCCTGCAAGAAAAGTACGGTGTATCCTTTGAAGAAGCTGAAACTATCAAGCTTGAAGGGCTTCCCGGAAGCGATCAGGATAACGCAGATCTAAGAAACAGCATCCTCGATTTTGCCGACCCGATCTGCACAGAAATAGAAAGGTCCATTGATTATTTCCGTTCAACTTTCGGCGGTGAATACATTCAACGCGTGCTTCTGGCGGGAGGATCTTCCAGAATTCCCGGTTTGACCGCCAATTTATCGCAAAGATTAAATCTGGAGACCGAGTTAATCAATCCTCTTTTGAAAATTGGTTTTAACAAGAGAAATATCGAACCCAAAACACTAGAAACCATTAAACCTGTTGCCGCGGTGGCAATCGGCCTTGGCTTAAGAAGAATAGGCGACAAATGATTAAGATTAATCTTTTACCCTATCACGAGAAAGAAAAGAAAGAAAATTTATCCCGACAAGTTTTTATCATCGCGGGTTCCTTTATCATCTTTATTCTTTGTCTGATCTGGATACATATTTGGACAAATGCCTCGATAAATGACCTTAAGGCCCAAACTGCAGAAGCGGAAAAATCTCTGGTCATGTTAAACAAGAAAATAGGAGACATCGAAAAATACAAGAAAGACAAGGAGGAATTGGAACAAAAACTGGATATCATCTCAACCTTAGAAGAAAATCGACTCGCGCCGGTAAAAATGCTGGATGATCTGGCGATGCTCGTTCCGACAAAAGACATTTGGCTTGTCAAAATCACGCAGAAGGACGACCAGCTCACTATTGAGGGAAATGGTCGAGATAACATTGTCGTTGCCAATTTCATGAAGACCATCGAAAATTTTGAGCCGATAAAATCGGTGGACTTAATATCCGCCAAAAGAATAGAAATCGCCGGCATGACTTTTCAAAATTTTAATTTTTCCTGTCTGATGAAGAAGGGATTTTAACATGCCTATCACCGCTGATGACATAAAAAAAATGTCCTCTCAGACAAAAGCTTTTGGCGTGATTGGCATTTTTATTGTGATTGGTATCCTGTACTACATTTATTTTTTCGGCGACTTATTGCAGGAAAAGATTTCTTTTGCAACCAAACTGGAGGCGACAAAAACACAAATCAAGCAAAGAGAACAAACAGCCCTCCAGCTGGATAAATATATAGCCGAGGTGGAGGCCTTAAAACAAAACTATAAAATAGCCCTGAAAAAGCTTCCCGACCAGCGGGAAATCCCCGGCCTTTTTCATGCTGTTGCGTCTTCGGGAAAGGAAACCGGCATTGAATTTTTATTGTTTGAGCCTAAAGCCGCCGTTCCAAAAACAATGGTAAATCAGGTAGGAAAAGTAGCGCAGGCTTCTAACGAGCAAAAACAATCGGCCGGCAAGAAAGCACAGCCAGAACCTGAGCCGTTTTATGAAGAGATTCCAGTGCAGGTGACGGTGATCGGACACTTTCAGAATATTCTACACTTTTTTGAAAAAGTAGCCAAACTGCCGCGCATCGTCAACATTTCCGAGATTACGATGGGTGACAGGAAAAATGTCAAAGGACGGGGATATCTTATTACAGCGACATGTACAATCAAAACGTACATGTTTATTGATAAAAAGGAAAAAACGGACGGGAAAAGTTTATGACAAGGGTAAAACACGTAATATTAACCTCTTTCATAATGCTTTTGATGCTAGTTACTTTGGTTTTTGCGCAAGATACCGAGGAAACTCAATCTTATCTACAGCAGAAGCTGGCTTCCATCGCCCAAATAACCGGCGGCACCTACAGTTACAATCCGGCAGGCAAACCCGACCCTTTTCGCCCTTTTGTGGAAATAGACACTTCTCTGAAGAAAGAGGCAGATAAAAAAGAGGGGGCCAAGGACTTCTCTTCCATTTTCCCCCTGCAACGAGTTGGTGTAGAAAATTTCCGTTTGGTAGGAGTAATCGGAGACGAAATACAACGCGTGGCAATTGTGGAGGACACAACACGAAGGTTTTACCCTTTATTTAAAGGAACACATATCGGCACAAAAAGCGGTAGAGTAGTTGAAATCATGGCCGATCGTGTTATCGTGGAAGAACGCGAAGGCAATAAAGCGAAAAGAGTGATTTTAAAGCTTCGCCAAGATTAATGAGGTGGCATTATGAAAAAAAATAAACTGAAAATAATTAATGTAATTGTTATGGTTACAGTTGCATTATCTCTAGCCGTGACGGCCATATCCACGGCCCAAGATTCATTCACTTCTCTGAACGACAAAGAACAGTCCGTGTCTGCCGTAACAAAACTGGAAAATATCCTCTTTGAAAAACTGGCCGGTAAAGAAAGGATAAATCTGATTGTTTCGCAACAGCCGACAATTAAAGCGGAAGGACAAGTCAACGGCGGTCTGCTGATAAAATTGGAAGATACAACAGTAGCGGAAAATTTACGCCGCAGTTTGGGAAACGGACAGTTGAACAATGTTGTACGAGTGACACCTTCCGAACGTAAAATCAACGGCAAACAATGGGTTTATTTGACCATCGACATAAAAAATCTGGTTCCGTATTCCATAAAGCAAGCAGGAAAAAACGTATTAATCGATTTTAACATCACCGGTTTACCCGAAAGGAAAATTCCAACACCTGTCGTGGAGACGGCAGAGACAAAAAAACATGTTGCCGCGGCGACAATGGAAGCGCCTAAAGCGAAACAAATAGTTAAAGAAGACATCATTAAATATGGGGGGAAAAAAATATCAATAGATTTCCAGAATGCGGATATAAAAAGCGTGTTTCGTCTCATGTCGGAATACGGCAACGTAAACATTGTTTCCGGTGATGATGTAAAGGGCAATGTTACTCTTTCCATGAAAAACGTTTCTTGGGAACATGCCTTCGATACAATTTTGGATATCAACGGCTTAGACCAAAGAAAAGTAGGTAATGTTATCACAGTAATCACACTGGCAAAAAAAGAAGAAACAAGGCAAGCGTTAGCCGCACAGGGCAAATTACGCCAAATATTAATCGAAGCAAAGATTGTTGAAGCATCAGAAGAATTCAGCCGAACACTCGGTATTCATTGGGGAGGAGGCGGTAATCAGCATATCGGCTCCTGGGGTTCTTCAATCGCTGGCGGCACAACCACAATAAACCAATACAAATTCCCCAACGAAATAACCGCCTTGGATTATACTGATCCTGACAACCCTATACCTTTTTTTATGAACGCGATAAATCTGGCATCGTTGGCAACACCTTATACCGGTCCCGCGCTAGGTTTTGTCATCGGCAAGGGAGCTTCTTTTATCGAGGCACAGCTCCGCGCCTTGGAAAGCACGGCACAGGGGAAAATCATCTCATCCCCAAAAGTAATCACGATGGAAGATGTAAAAGCCGTCATCAAGCAAGGCACGGAGGTTCCATATGTAATACCAGAGGCCGGGGACAAACCTCCCAATGTTGAATTCAAAGACGCTCTGTTGAAACTGGAAGTAACGCCAAGAATCACCGAAGATGGGAAAATATCCATGGATATCAAAGCATCCAATGACAGAGCGGATTGGGCAGGTGCCGTATGGGTTTCAGGATACAGAATACCGCCTATATTAACAAATGCGGTGGAATCACAAGTAGTCATTCAAGACGGAGACACAGTGGTTATCGGTGGTGTCACCATAGAAGATGAAAGTAAAAGCGATGAAGGCGTTCCCTGGCTTGGTAAAATACCGATTCTGGGGTATCTGTTCAAACAAGAAGATACAAGCAAGGATAAAAAACAGCTTTTGATTTTTGTCACGCCAAAAATATTGACGGAAAGTCATGCGGTAATGGAAACCGCTGATAAATCAATAAATTAAAATGAGTTAGAGCATTACCGGTTTTTACAACTAAATAAAAGAAAGCAAGCGGTGTTCATGTCCTTTTCAAAAAGCAAAGCCAGATTAATTGTTTTATTATTTATTTTATTTATTTTTGCTGCCTGCACCGCCACCCGCCTGCAAAAAGAACAGTCAAAAGCCTTTCTTGAGAAAGGGATTTCTTTCATTGAATTAAGACAATATCCACAAGCACTGCGGGAATTGCAAGAAGCGGAGAAATATAATCCCCGTAATGAGGAAGTATATTATTACATGGGCATGGTTTATCATGCGATGGATATGAAAGAAAAAGCATTCGCCAGTTTCCAGCAGGCAATTTTCTTGAAAGACGATTATTCCGAAGCTCATAATTATCTGGGCACCCTTTACATGGCAGAAAAAAATTGGGGTCAGGCTCTGGCCCATTTTGAAAAAGCGGTGGATAATCCCCTCTACAATACGCCAGCAGTTCCTCTCTATAACGCGGGCTGGGTCTACTACTCCCAAAAAGATTATACAAAAGCAATGGATAGCTATCGCCGCGCGCTGCAAAGGGAACCGACAACCGTACTGCGCCCGCAAATTGAAAAAAATATCGGCCTGATCTATTTTGAACAAAATGATTTCCCAAATGCAATCAGGCACTTTAAACAATCCGTCGAGATTAATCCCAATATTTTTGATGCGCATTTTTTTCTGGGGGAAAGTTATTTGAAAACAGGGGACAAAGCGAACGCACGAAAAGCCTTTGAAACGGTTGTTAATTTAGCTCCAAAAACCTCCTTCGGCAAGCAAGCCGGCATTTATTTACGGTCGTTGAAATAAAAGATTGGCCACGAAAAATTTAATTCCCATCCACTCTTGACACTGTATTTTTTCTGTGTCAGTTGTTTCTGGACATTAATATTTCCCATTTATGGGGCTGAGAATATCACTATGGAAAGAAATAATGCTGAAGAAAGCCAACTGTCCTTTCTTTCCGAGGCGGAAATTCTTCTTAAACAAAACAAATTATTCGAAGCGCTTAACTTCGCCGAAAGCCGCCTGCAGAAATTTCCGTGGGATATTGATGCATACATTGTCGCTGCGCATGCCTTCATCATCATGAACAAAACGGATGATGCGGCAAACATTTTACGAAAAATTGAGAAAAAAATCTCCGATTTATCCACTATTTACATTCGCCTGGGTGACATTTATCTGGAAAAAGGCCTTTATCGCGACACGCTCCAGTGTTACAAAAAATATATTTCTTTAAACCCTGACTCGGATAAGGCAAAAGAAATTGCCGGTAAAATTGTTCGTCTTGAGCGGGAAGAACCGCTGATTGCTGAAAGCGAGGAAAATGACGGCGTCAAAACCAAACCGGAATTTCAAACAGTGACCCTGGCAGATTTATACATCAGGCAGGGCCACTTTTCCATGGCCGCGGAAATTCTGGAAACAATCATCCAAAACGAGCCGGATAACGAGTTGGCCAGAACAACACTGGAAACGGTACAGGCGGCAATAACTATGCAAAAATCGACAAAAATTGACGCCGCACAATCCGATTTTTTAATCGCCACAATGACACGCTGGCTGGAAAACATCAACAGGTTAAAAAGTAATGACGAAAAAAAGAAATGATATCTTTTCCACCCGGACTTCCCTGATTCGCCAAAGGTTTCCCGACTATAAAATCGACGGTTTGCTTTTTTTCAGCACCAGCAATATTTTTTATTTTTGTGGTTTTGAAGGATCCGACGGCGTCCTGCTTTTAACTCCCGCCAAAACAATACTGCTTGTTGACGGACGTTACACGACACAGGCTTTTCAACAAACAGCAAATGTAGAAATAATCGAATACGCGGATAAAATTTCTGGAATCGCGCAGATCGTAAGTAATTATCATTTAAAAAACATCGGTTTTGAAGCAGATGGCGTTACATTTAGTATGTACAAAAAGATAATTTCCCGCCTTTCCCACAAAAAGCTCATGCCTTTATCGGACGAATTAAGATTAATCCGGGCGCGCAAAGACGCAACAGAAATCGCGTTAATAAAAAAAGCGGCGGCCATTTCTTCTGCCGCTGTTTCTTCCGTCATCTCTGAAATTAGAGAGGATATTACGGAAAAAGATTTGGCTATCCAGCTAGAGTTTAATGCCCGCAAATTAGGGGCCAATCAAGCTGCTTTTGACACAATTGTCGCATCGGGAAAAAATTCCGCCCTCCCCCATGCTCACCCGACAAACAATAAAATAAAAAAGGGGAGTTTCCTTGTCATAGATTTCGGTGTTAAATACAGGGGTTACTGTTCTGATGAAACCTGTACCATAGCTTTTGGCGAATTGACAAAGAAAGAAAAGCGTGCTTATCAAGCAGTCAAAAAAGCTCACGACAGAGCCTTGGCTTTGGTAAAGTCAAATGTCGCGGCGAGCGCTGTGGACAGCTGCGCACGCAACACCTTTGGGGAAGAATACAGCCGTTATTTTGTGCATGGAACAGGGCATGGCGTAGGCTTGGAAGTTCATGAAGCTCCGCGTCTAGCGTCAAATTCTCAGGATATTTTAGAGGATAAAATGGTGGTCACTGTGGAGCCGGGATTGTACTTTCCCGGCCAATGGGGCATCAGAATCGAAGACACTGTTTTAGTGAAAGAAAATAGTTGCGAAAAGCTTACAAAAATGGATAAAAAACTCATCATTATAGAATAAATACAGAGGTTATGTTGTCATGAAAGTATTTCCGGAAGATCTGCTGTATAGCCGTGAGCATGTATGGGTACGCGTAGACGGGTATATGGCCACAATGGGAATCACCGATTTCGCCCAGGAAAGCCTGGGAGAAATCTTATCCGTAGAATTTACCGATATAGACGATTACGTGGAGCGTGACGAACCCTTCGGATCAATTGAATCAGCAAAAGCTGTGGTTGATTTGATTTCGCCGGTCAGCGGCACAGTCGTAAGCATCAATGAGGATATTAACGACGACATCGGCATAATTAACAGCGATCCGCACGATACCGGCTGGCTGATTGTCGTGGAAATGGACAATTTGGACCAATTGGACGATCTCCTCGTCGCCTCCGCCTATCATGATTTTATCTCTCAGGAAGAACAAGGTGTCTGACATATACGCAAGTATATTGTCCTGACATCCGTTGATTGACGTGTCCCGCGGGCATAAATCAGCAAAAAGGTTTCTCTAATGTTTTGGAGATTAATCAGTTATCGTGTTCCCGATATTTTCGAAAGCATGGCCACAGATGAAGCCATTTTACTTGACACGGTAAGAAACAAAAAGCCACCCACCATCAGATTTTACGGCACAAATCCGGCGGCTGTTTCTATCGGTTATTTTCAAGATATGGAACAAGACATAGCCGTGGAAAAATGCCGTAAAGAAGGTATTGATATTGTCAGAAGAGCAACCGGCGGCAGGGCAGTTTTTCATCTTAATGAAATCACATATTGCGTGGTGGCTCCGGAAGGGGAAAAGATATTCCCCAAAGACATCGCGGGAACATATAAGGTCATCAACGGATGTATCGCCCGCGGCCTGGGTTATTTGGGAGTCAAGGCACATTTGGCTGAAAGCACGTGGTCCGCGCCGTCCAAAAATATTAATCCCTGTTGTTTTGCCGCGCCCGCAAAAAATGAACTTCTTGTGGACGGGAAAAAGATTTGCGGCAGCGCCCAAATGCGAAAAAGGGACGGATTTCTTCAACATGGCACGTTGCTTGTTTCTTTCGATGCGCGCCGGACAGCATCCTTGCTCCTGCGGCATTTCACACCGAAGGAAGCAAATGAATTGAAAAGCTCAACAACGTCCCTTGATGAACACCTGAAAGAACTGCCGGACATTCAACATGTTTGTGAAAAATTAAAATATGGCTTCATAAACGAATTGGGGATAAAATTGAAAGAGGACAAGTTGACCGCCTCGGAAGAAAAGTTAAAGAATGACTTGGTAAAAAAATACACAAGCGCCAACTGGAACATGGAAAAAAAGAGAAAGCCGGATAAAACGGAAAGGTAAAATGACCATGAAAAATATGTTAATCAAGAACATAATAAATAAAAATATTGGGGAACAAAACGGCTACACGGTTTCTGAAAACGAGGGCGCAATAAAAATGGACGCCAATGAAAACCCCTTTGTCCTGCAGGAACCGCTGAAAAAAAAGCTTTTTCAGGAAATGAGCAAAGTAAATCTTAATCGTTACCCGGAAGCCGGAGCTTTCGGTCTGCGCGAAAGATTCGCCCGGTATTTCGGCGTGAAAAAGGACATGGTCATGCTGGGCAACGGTTCAGACGAATTAATACAGCTGCTGTGTCTGACTTTGAAAGGGAACATCAACGGCGTGCTTGTACCCGCCCCCACTTTTTCCATGTACAAAATAATCGCGGTCAACACCGCCAATAAAATAAAGGAAGTTCCCCTGGACGAAAATTTTGACCTTAATGCCGACGCCATGTTGAGAAAGATTAAACCAAATTTCCCTGCACTGATTTTCTTGAGTTATCCCAACAGTCCCACCGGTTCTCTTTTTAACTATGATAGAATAGAAGCCCTGATAAAAAAAACGCCGGGAGTGGTGGTCATCGACGAGGCATATGCCGATTTCGCCGGCGTTACCCTCCTGCCGTTGCTGAAAAAATACGAAAATCTAGTTTTTTTAAAAACTCTTTCTAAATCGGGAATGGCTTCCATGCGCCTGGGCTTTTTGATTGGCCATAGAGAAATTGTGGCTCAACTGGACAAAGTGAGATTGCCCTATAACATTAACTGTTTATCACAAATAGCGGCGGATTTTTTCCTCGACCACCAGGAAGAATTCGCGGGGCAAATCGCTCAAATTGTTAAAAACCGTGAAGAACTTTACCTGAAAATGAAAGAAATTAACGGAATAACGCCCTATCCATCACGTGCCAATTTTATTTTTTTTAGTTGCGCTTTTAATTCAGATAGAATATACACTCTTCTGAAAAGAGTGGGAATAATCGTTAAAAACTTGAATTCCGGATCAACAAAAAACTTTATGAGGGTGACGGTAGGGAACCGTAAAGAAAACGAGGCCTTTTTAAATGCTTTAAAAAGCGCAATTACCAAGTTAGGAGAGTGATTTAAAATAAGGTGAAATTGCAGAGGGTGGCTTACGGCGGGATTTTTTTCCGGTGCCGTACTGCCCTTTTTTTGTTTTTAAACCAAGAATAAAATAAAAAGGAGGATATGCATTGGAAGTAAAGGTAATCGACAACGATGTGGAAAAAGCTTTAAAAATTCTAAAAAACAAACTGTCCAAAAGCGGATTGTTTAAGGAACTGAAGGTGCGCCGCGCCTATGAAAAACCATCCGTGAAGAAAAAGAGAAAAACCATCGAAGCACGCCGCAGACTGGCTAAAGTTCAAAGACGCAGAAGCAATTAGACAACTTTGTTTCCTTTGAATGTAACTACTAATCACAACTAGCGGGAGATGCCTGATGGAAGAAAAACAATATTTAATCGATTCGCTATCCATCGAAGAATCATGGCGGATCTTTCGTATAATGGCGGAGTTCGTCGACGCCATAGAAACTCTTTCCAAGATACGCAACGCCGTAAGCATCTTTGGCTCCGCAAGGGTAAAACCCGAAGATGCCTACTATAAAAAAACGGAAGAGCTCGCTCGCCTGTTGGTTCAGGGCGGTTTCGCCGTTATCACCGGCGGAGGTCCCGGAATAATGGAGGCGGCAAATAAAGGCGCCACAGAAGCGGGGGGACAATCCGTCGGGATGAACATTCGCTTGCCTTTTGAACAAAAGCCAAATCCCTACGCCAACTTGCAGATTGATTACAAATATTTTTTTATACGCAAGGTAATGTTTGTAAAATATGCGCTGGCCTACATTATTCTGCCCGGTGGTTATGGTACCATGGACGAACTTTTCGAAGCGCTCACCTTGATTCAAACAAAGAGAATCAGAAGTTTCCCCTTGATTCTAATGGGCAGCGAATATTGGCAGGGCCTGCTTAACTGGCTGAAAGAGAAAATGCTCGCGGAAGGCAAAATTCTGTCTGCCGATCTGGAATTAATTCAGATATTCGATGAACCTCAGGACGTTTATAAGCACATTAAAAAATACGTTGTCGTTTAATCTCTTATAGTTCTTGGTGACCATGGAAAAAATCTTAGCCGATTTAAAAAAGGGCATCGTTGCGCCCTGCTACCTCCTTTACGGAGATGAAGAGTATCTCATCAGTGAAAATTTAAACAAGATAATCGCGGCTATCGTACCGGAGGCGGATCGCGATTTCAGCCTGTTTGAATTCGACGGCGAAGACACGGATATAGACAGCCTGGTGAAATCCGTACAATCACCTTCCCTCCTTGGGAACCGTAAAGCAGTCATTGTAAAAAACTCCTCTCTTTTTTCTTCCCGGCAAAACGCCGCCGACATCATTAAAAAAATCTTCTCCAACCTTGAAGAAAACCCGGCAAAAGCGTCAAAATATTTTACGGCCTTTCTGAAAATTACCGGTTTTTCCCTGGAAGATTTACAGAACGACGAATGGAAAAAAATTAGCGAAGAACAGTGGCGTGAGGCGGTAGAAAGCGCCGGCACCTGGGAGGAACGCGAAAACTGGCTCCCGCGCATATTGGAAATTCATGCCGCGGAGAACTTAAAGGCATCATCCGACACTGCCGATGCAGAAGAAATGGAAGAAATTGTGAAAAAAGCCGCCGCCGCGGGAAATTGTATAATTTTTACAGCAACAACAGTTGATCAAAGAAAAAAATCATTCAAAACAATCGCCGAGATGGGCGTCGTAATTGATTTTAATAAAACTCGCAAGGCGATTACACAAAAAAATTTTTTGGCAAAAGAAACACAAAGTATTCTGCAAAAAGCGGGAAAGGAAATGTCTCCCGGCGCGTGGAGAAAATTGGGGGGAAAAACCGGATGGGAACTGAGACCGTCCATTATGGAGCTGGAAAAACTAATTTTTTTCGTGGGTGAGCGTCAAATCATCGAAGAAAAAGATGTGCAGGAAATCGTGGGAAAAACCAAAGAAGATGGAATCTTCGCATTAACCAACGCTCTGAGCGAAAAAAATCAGCTTGCGGCTCTTGAAACGCTGAAAAACCTTCTGGATCAGGGAAATCATCATTTGCAGATATTAACAATGATTATTCGGGAAATCAGACTCCTGCTGCAGGCAAGGATTTTAGTAGATTCGGGGAAATTACCAAAATTTACCTCCAGCATGGATTACGGCTGGTTCCAAAAAATTATGTACCCCGCTTTCACCAGGTTAGGCACATCCGCTTTAAAAGGAGAAAATATTATTTTCAGCCAGAAACCTTACCCGATCTACAATGCCTTGCGCAATTGCGTCCACTTTTCTTATTCCGGCCTCGTCACTCTTCTAAATGAATTACTAAAAATAGACCTGACTTTCAAATCCTCGGCGGCCGACCCGCAAATTCTACTGGAAAAATTTCTGATAAACGCATGCGCCATAAATTGACACCCTGATAAATATCTTGGCCCAAAGCCGGTTTACCGTCAAAGTCTTTTCATTATTTTTTGCCTTTTTTTCTGCGCTTTAGACAATCTCCGGGCCGGTCCCTTCTTTTTGACGTCGTTTCTTTCTCCAGCAACGGCCGCCACGGGATACCGTTTATCGCGGGAAGAAATAATCGTCTTGTTCATAACATTTTCAAACTCTACTGAAGCAAGGGCTGTTTTCCCCAGGCTGGCGGTAAAGTCGGCAATCTCCCTGTCCGAAGACACAACGATTGTCTCCTCTTGGCTTTGCGCCGTTAATCTTTTTATCACATCATCGGCATATTCGCCGCAGCGCGAAAATATAATATCAACATCGCCGTAGCGATCCCGTTCTTCTTCTCTCTCCTCTTCCTGCCGCCCATCAAAAACAACCGTAATTTTATATCTCTTCTTTATCTGATAATCATTTAGTCGCGAAAGCAGCGCCTGCCGCCCGGCTCCCAAGCCGCGCAGCTCGTAACGCCTCAGAACTCTGGATTGACGAATTAAATTGTAGCCATCGATGATAATAAACACGGACAAATATTGACCTAACCCTTTCTCTTTATCAAGATAATTTGTCCTCTCTGATGCTTTTCCTGATAATGACAATGGCAATATCTATAACTGGCTGTCGAAGCTTGAAGAAATGAGCATTGCCCCTGGGTAGAAGAAGCTGCTCTTGCCCAAGAAAGAAAACAAAATTATCAGCTGTTCGACGCAGCGTCTTTCAGGGCGATGATTGTTTTTTTGTAGTCTCTTGTGCCGAAGATTGCTGCGCCCGCAACAAGAACATCAGCACCAGCCTGCGCAATGGACGCGATGTTTTGAAGATTCACGCCGCCATCCACTTCCAAAAGCGTCTTTCCCGTCAGCCTTTCAATCATTTCATGCGCCCGTTTGATTTTAAGCAGACTACTTTTGATAAACTGTTGACCGCCGAAACCGGGGTTGACCGACATAATTAAAAGCAGATCGATCTCCGGCAAAATTTCCTCAACCAAGTTCAGCGGCGTCGCCGGATTCAGTGAAACACCGGCTTTCTTCCCCGTTTTTTTAATTAATTCGATTGACCGATGCAGATGGCTGACCGCTTCCACGTGGACAGTAATATAGTCCGCGCCCGCGTCAGCGAAAGATTGGACAAAAGCATCCGGATTTTTAATCATCAAATGGACATCAAAAGGTAGTTTTGTGGTCTTGCGCAACGAACCGACAATGGCCGGTCCCATAGTAATATTGGGAACAAAACGCCCGTCCATCACGTCGACATGAATCCAATCGGCTCCGGCTTCTTCTACAGCGGCAATTTCTTCTCCCAACCTGGCGGCGTCTGCGGAAAGAATCGAAGGGGCAATCAACTTCATAGGTTTATTCTCCTTCTGTATGAAGGATTTAATATACTAATGCTGCTTCCCTGTCAACAAACACAATTGTTGAATATAAAAAAGCAGGGCTGATTATCATGAAGTAAGTCCTTGACACAAATGCCCCAAAAATTTAACAATAAAACATGATTTACTTATACAACATCATTCTGATAATTACAGCGATAATTATTTCCCCCTATTATCTGATCATTATTCTTTTCCGGGGCAAGTACCGTAAAAGCATCATCCCTAAACTGGGCGGCGGTCAAACAAAAATTTCTTCTATGCCGAAAAGCGGCAGACGCGTTTGGATACACGCTGTTTCCGTGGGCGAGGTAACCGCGGCCGTGCCCATCGTCGCTTCCCTAAAGCAAAAAAAGCCTGACGCTGAAATCATTTTTTCCACTTCTACCGAAACGGGGCAGGAGATGGCACGCCGGCTTATTCACGGGGCGGCTGCTTTCCTCTATTTCCCGCTGGATTTTCCCTGCGTTGTACGCAGAAGTATCAGGCAGGTCCGGCCTGATGTTTTCGTCATGGTGGAAACGGAACTCTGGCCCAATTTTCTTAACGTCTGCAAAAAAACCGGCGTAAAAACATTACTGGTCAACGGACGAATTTCGCCTCGCTCCTACGGCAAATATCGTCTGAGCGGTTTTTTCTGGAAAAGAATCATCAATGATCTGTCCGCGGCGGCCATGATTTCCGATGTCGATGCAACGCGGATGAAAAACATAGGCGTTGCCACGGAAAAGATACGCGTAATGGGCAACGCCAAATATGACGCTCTGGCCGCTATGGCTTCGCCCGAGCTGCAGCAGGAAATCGCCCGCCGCCTGAACGTTCGGGAAAACGAGCGATTTTTTGTCGCTGGCAGCACACATCCGGGCGAAGAGGAAATCATCGTCAATATCTACCGACAAATCATCTCTTTATATCCTGATTTCAAACTAATTATTGTGCCGCGACACATCGAAAGAGCAGCCTCAATCATTGAAATTTTGCAAAAAAACGGTTTTCCCGATATTATTACCATGACGCAAATAAAAAATAACGAGCCCCGCGAAGACAGAAGAATCGTTCTGATTGACGTTATTGGCGAGCTTTTCAAACTCTATTCGCTGGCCACTCTTGTTTACTGCGGCGGCAGTCTGGTCCCCAAAGGGGGCCAAAACATTCTGGAAGCGGCCGCCTGGGGGAAAGTTGTTTTTTATGGCCCTTTCATGGACGATTTCCGCGAGGAAAAAACACTGTTAGAGTCCGTCGGGGGCGGCGTCATGGTAGGCAGCGCGAAAGACTTGGAGCAGAAGATTCTTCACGTTCTGAAAAATTCCGCCGGGCTTGCGGATAGCGGAGCGCGGGGAAAAGCGATTGTCGCCGCCAACAAAGGCGCGGCAGAAAGATACGCGGAAATGATTAAAAAATACTTGGATTAAAAGCTGTGGGCTGCGCGTAAAACGAGGCGGATACCACGGAATATTAAATTAACAACTGGGGGAGATTTTTATGCTGAAAAAATACGAAGCATTGAGCGAACAGGTCAACCCGACAAAAACTTTAATGGCCCAAGCGGTGATAAACCGTTATATCAAAAAAACAAGTCTGACTCATTATTCGGAACTTTCCCGGCTCATCGGTTGCGAAGCATTCGTCAAGCATGAAAACCATAATCCGACCGGCTCCTTCAAAATCCGGGGAGCGCTCAATTTTTTCCACCATATGTCGACAGAAGAACTGGAAGGCGGCATTCTTGTGGCCACAAAAGGTAACCACGGTCTGGCGATGGCCTGGGCGGG
>DIEW01000012.1:0-4689 GCA_002418825.1 Syntrophaceae bacterium UBA5764
AGGACGCCATGCTTTGCGGCGGCGCGGACGAATATGATACGATAACTGTTGCCGTGTTCGACAATCTTCTGGCCTGCTCGACGGCTTTCAACGATGAACCACAGCGCACGCCCCGTCCATTTGATAAATCGCGCGACGGCCTCGCGGTCGGGGAAGGCGGCGGCGCGGTGATGCTCGAAGAATATGAATTTGCTAGAAAACGCGGCGCTAATATTATCGCGGAAGTCATCGGCTTTGCCTGCAACAACAACGGTGGGGATTTAATTCTGCCCAATCTCGCCGGCATTACCGCAACACTACGTCTCGGCGTGGAAAACGCCAAAATCAATCCGCAAGACGTAGATTTGATAAGCGCGCACGCCACGGCAACCAAAATGGGAGATATCATCGAAGCGCAGGCGATCGGGGCGATTTTCGGCAATCATCCTTATGTAACCGCTCTAAAAAGCTACATCGGCCACACCATGGCCGCCTGCGGCGCCATCGAAACCATCATGTCTTTGTATATGATGGAAGATGGGTTTATCGCGCCGACGATAAATCTTGAAGAAATAGATGAGCGCTGCGCCATTATCAAGCACGTCCAGAAAGTGTTGACACACCCCGTCAAAACTACAGCCGTGCAAAACTTCGCTTTCGGCGGTGTCAATACAATCTTAATACTAAGAAAGTTTTCCTGAACTTAATGCGCCTGACAAAAATTATCCAACGCATCTATGATTTTTGTATAACAGTGCTTCTGTGGACGTATTTCCTTTTTGGCTTTCTGGTTTTATTGGTAATTTTATACATTCCCGCTTATATTATCGCGGAAAACCGTGCCACGGCACTGCAAAACCTTAACCACATTCACCTTAAATGTTTCTTCGGCGTGACGCGCTTTTTGATACGCCGCACAAAGTTCGATATTCCCGAAGAAGTGCGACAAATCCGCTCGGCGATCATTGTCTGCAATCACCTATCTTATCTCGATCCCATTTTGCTTGTTTCTCTTTTTCCGCGGCAGATTACTATTGTCAAAAGCACTTTCTTTAAGGTTCCTATCTTCGGCTGGTTTTTGAAAAACACCGGCTATATCCCCTCCGCGCCCAATGAAATGATGGGAGCGGCAATGATCAATAATCTGGAAACGATAAAAAAACATCTGGCGGATGGAGGAATAGTGTTTGTTTTTCCGGAAGGAACCAGAAGCCGCGACGGAAAGCTTGCCCCTTTTAACAAAGGGGTGTTCAGCATCGCGCGCTACTGCAAAGCGCCGATACATCTGCTTTTGATCAAGAATACAGATATGCTTTTTCGCCCGGGGTTTTTTTCGTTCAATACGCGCGCAGTCAACACTATTGAGATGAAACTTATCGGCACGCTGGAGGCGGATTACAAAAGCCTTGATTTTTCGGTTTCTTCCGTGGCGCAAAAAGCCCGCGCGCTTTTCGAAAAAAATCTGCTGCACTCTTGAATAAGAACGGGTTATATTCCCGGCAAAGACATAACGCATAAAATGGAGGTCTAACGATGGAACTGCAGGAAGCGATACTCAAACGCCGCAGCGTGAGAAAATTTACGGATGAGCCGGTGAGTGACGACGAGCTTAAACAGATATTCGAAGCCGCGCGCTGGTCTCCTTCATGGGCCAATACTCAGGTATGGGAATTCATTGTTGTCCGGGACAAGGCGCTCATCGAATCCGTAACCGGAACTTACACGGAAAAAAATCCGGCCACAAAATGCTCATTGGCCGCGTCCGCCTTGATTGTGGCCTGCGCCAAAACCAATATTTCGGGCTGTTACAACGGCAAGAAATCCACCTCGCTTGCCAACTGGTATATGTTTGACCTGGGCATTGCCGTGCAGACGCTTTGCCTCAAAGCCCATGAACTGGGTCTGGGCACGGTAATTGTCGGACTGATGAATCATGAAGCGTGCAAAAAAATCCTCGCGGTGCCGGAAGGACGGGAAGTCGTGGCGGTAATTCCCATCGGCCGGCCCGTGCTGCCGCTGCGCGAAGGCCCGCCGCGCAAAACAGTCGCGGAAATGGTGTATAAAGATAAATACGGGCAGGCAATGTTTTGATGTCCCGCAGAACAAAAATACTGTTCAAAACAGGTATGGTTTTGTTTTAATCGATTAAAAAAACGATAAAATTGATTTCAATAAACTTTTTTATGGGAAACAAAATGAAAAAGTTTAAAATCCGTCAGGCCGGGCCGGAAGAAATTCCGCTGCTGGCCGATATTATAAGAAAATCATTTTATGATGTGGCTGTGCGTTTTGGCCTGACCAAAGAAACCGCGCCCCGGCATCCGTCCAATTGCGAGACTGATTGGATTAAAAAAGACATGGACAGAGGCGCGATTTATTTGCTTCTGGAAGAAGAAAACCAGACATGCGGCTGCGTGGCTTACGAAATAATCGGCAACGATCTGTGTTATTTAGAAAGGCTGGCTGTCTTGCCGCAGAAACGCAAGCAAAGGTTAGGCGGGAAATTAGTTAATCATGTTTTCAATGCCGCAAAACAATCCGGAGCCGAAAAAGTAAGCATCGGCATTATCGCAGAGCAAGCTGAGCTGAAAAAGTGGTATGAAAAAATCGGCTTTGTCGAAACACATACAAAAAAATTTGATCATTTACCTTTTGTGGTCTCTTTTATGTCTTATGATTTGGTCAAAAATCCATTAATCGCGGGAAGCGGAAAGGAAAAAGGCTTATGAAGCAATTCATCATCACGCCCGCGGCGGGCAAACGCCTCATTGCCAAAGCTATGGTAAAGCACCCTGCCGTGGTTGGCGCTCGAACAAAGGGGACAATTGTCATCATTGCGGGCACAACCAACGGCTATATCGCCGAAGAAATGCTGGCCAAAATCGATAAAAAGTCGTCTTTCCCACGCCACCGTTTTTTCCGTGGCATTGTCTTGCCTCCGGGCGGCCCGAAAACAAAAGGCGGCAGGCTTGCGGATCAAAGCGGTTTTCCCGGCGATGTCGTTATACAAAACGGCGTCTGGCAGAAGGGCAAAACTATTTTTGATGTTGTCGATAATCTAAAAGAGGGAGATGTTATCCTTAAGGGCGCCAATGCGCTGGATGTAGAAAACAAAAGGGCGGTAATTTTAATTGCGGATTCCAAATCCGGAACAATCGGCGCGGCTCTGCGCGTGGTTGTAGGAAGGCGCGTGCGCCTGATAATACCGGTTGGCCTGGAAAAACGCGTCAGCGGCAATCTCGATGAAATGGTAGCCTTGATGAACGCGCCCGGAGGCGAAGGTCCGCGGCTTATGCCCGCGCCGGGAGAAGTTTTTACCGAACTCGATGCCATCGCCCTGCTTACCGGCGCAAAAGCGCGACTGGTTTCGGCAGGGGGCGTCTGTGGCGCGGAAGGAAGCGTGTGGCTGGCCGTAACCGGTAAATCATCACAGGAAAATGCCGCGGAAAAACTTATTAAATCTGTCGCGCCAGAACCTGCTTTTTGCCTGTAAAAATTATCCATGCAAGATCAAAATATAAACGATATCGTTAAAATCCTGAAAAAAGAGCTGAAAGTCGGAATGCTGCCGATTGTATCGCATCTGGCGGCAAATCAGCGTGACCCTTTTGTGATTCTCATTTCCACTTTGCTCAGCCTCCGGACAAAAGATGAAGTGACGGAGCTCGCCACCGAAAGGCTTTTTAAGCTGGCTGCCACACCAGCGGAAATGTTAAAAGTTCCGGAATCTAAAATTGCTAAAACAATTTATCCGGTCGGTTTTTACCGCGTCAAGGCGCGTACCATCCATCATGTCTGCCGGGAGTTAATTGAACACTTTGATTCGCGCGTGCCGGATAATCTGGAAGAACTGCTGGACATCAAGGGTGTGGGGCGCAAAACCGCCAATCTGGTTATCTCTCTGGCTTACGGCAAGCCCGGTATTTGCGTGGATACGCATGTGCACAGAATTTCCAACCGCCTGGGCTACGTCAAAACAAAAACGCCGGACGAAACGGAATTCGCCCTCCGGGCAAAACTGCCGTGCCGCCACTGGATAATCTACAACACATTGATGGTCGCTTTCGGACGGCGCACCTGCAAGCCTGTTTCACCGCTCTGCAGCGCCTGTCCCATAAACCTTTATTGCGACCGTGTGGGAGTAAAGCTCAGCCGCTAGACGAATTGGTTTGATTTTCTTGGTAAAAATAAAAAGTTGACGACTTTTCCGCGTTTTGATATTGTCCAGCCGCATTAATGAGGATAAGAAAAAAATATCCTTAATAAAAGATGCGCCAGAGGGCTAATTGCCCGGCAAAATTAAATTATAGAGATTAAGAGATTCGATCATTATGCAGACATTTGTTACCCTGATACATATTTTAACCTGTCTGGTCCTGATTCTGGTTGTTCTGTTGCAGGCAGGCAAAGGCGCGAATATGGGCGCCGCGTTCGGCGGCTCCAGTCAGACGGTTTTCGGTTCGTCGGGAGCCGGTACTTTTTTGGGCAAGCTGACCGCCACGGTGGCGATAGTTTTTATGATTACTTCCTTGACGCTTGCCTACATGGCCACCAAGGGAAGCTCCTCGATAGTGGAACGTTACAACGCCCCCGTGACTCAGCAGGAATCCGCACCGGCAAGCCCTGATGCGACTCAGAAACAGGCAATGCCTCTTCCCGCAACGCCGGAAAAGAAATAACTGCTTTATGCCGAAGTGGTGGAATTGGTAG
>DIEW01000012.1:4708-4928 GCA_002418825.1 Syntrophaceae bacterium UBA5764
CAAATCCCGGCTTCGGCACCATTTTCATTTAAATCGCTCTTACAGAAAAATTGATCAGGCACGAGAGAAGACCGTAAGCCGAGTTCTGTTTCACGCCACGGTTACCCGCGAGCGCGACGATGATCATTCATCTGGGACGCAAGTTGCCTTGCGCCTCTAGCGACACTACCCGAGAACATCGGACGGGCCGCCCTCAAACGTTCTCCTATTTGGTCTTGCT
>DIEW01000012.1:5063-40032 GCA_002418825.1 Syntrophaceae bacterium UBA5764
CCCTGCGGAGCTCGGACTTTCCTCCGGCAGCTCAAGTCTACCGGCGATCATCTGGTCTTCTCCGGCCTGATTCACAGTGTACACTTGATATCTTTTAGTTTCAAGCAATGTTGAGCGCCTGCTGGAAATAACTGTGTGTTGACATAAAGGCCTGTTCTTCTTATACTCACCCCAAAAAAGGCAACAATCTCTGCGCGCAATATCGGTTCAAGGCTATTATTAATAAAAAAAGGGAGGGCATAAAATGATTTTTAAACAACAAAACCTTTTGTTTACCAGACCTTTTCTTTTTATATTTATTATCATAGTCGGCACTGTCCTGATATCCGCCTGTGAAAACACCAACAAATTAGACCCTGCCGTTAAAGGACCACAGCTTATCGTAAACCCTGACAGCATAAATCTGGGCATAGCCAAAGTAATGAGCACGGACATCGTTTTTGAAGGAGCAGGCTTCCCGCCGAACGATTCCGTTTTCATCAGCCTGGCGGGGCCTGGCGACACCAACGTCGTCGTCGCTGACGGTAAAATAAATCCTGACGGCTCTTTTCAGGCCAAGATATCTCCGCTGGCAAAGGTCACGGGAATATTGAAGGCCAATATTACCGGCACGTACTCGAAAGACGGCACATACAATCAGATTGTGGTCATCACCCAGGAACCGATACCCGCAGGCGCATATACCGCCGTGGCAACATGCATGCTGTCAGACCAAAAGGCAGAAACAAAATTTACTGTCCGCAGGCCAATGCTGACTGACAGAATTAAAGACTGGCTGGGCAAAAAAGCGGGTAAAATCCAGTTAAAAAAATAAATATTCCCGGACGGTGTTTGAACACATGGAAAAAAATCAAATAAAGCAAATTATAATTAACGGACGCTTCGTAGGAATTGTCGGATGGGAAGACGCCTTCAGGAAAATAACGTCTGCCCACCAGGATACAAACGATGAAGAGATAAAAAAAGCCCTGCTTGCGGAAATATCGGCAAAGAACTATATCCCTTCTTCCGCGTTAAATGATTACGGCGACGCACTTTTACGTGAATTTAAAATAGAACACGGCCTGCCGGTCGCGGAAGCACCTCTTGCCGGTTTGCGTATCGCCGTTCTGGGTATGCGCTGTGCGCGTTGCGATGAATTGGAAAGAAATGTCCGTGATTTGCTTGCCGAGATGCAGATAGCCGCCGATTTGCGTCACATTACAGACGCAAAAGAAATAGGACGCTATGGAGTCATGGGTTCACCGGCGCTGGTCATTAATAATAAGGTGGTGTCCGTCGGAGAAATACCCCCTAAAAGCAAAATCCGTCAGTTCATAATAGACGCGTATCCCACTCCGGACGACAAATAAAACGTGGCTTTTACGCCACAACTTTTATTTTCCCTCAAGCTGTATTGCGCTTTCCCGTGCTACTTTTGGCAGATCCGGCAGAAATAAGTTCCTCTTCCGGCTTGTTTGACGCGGCGTATCGGTTCGCCGCAAAAAGGACAGGCGCTGTCTGCTTTGCCATAACAGGTCAACTCGTTCTGATTTTCACCCTTGCGCCCGTACAGATCGCGCCAGTCAGAAATCGACGTGCCCCTCTTCTTAATCGCTTTGCCCAAAACAGCTCTGGTTTGGTGCAACAGTCGCTTCCAGTCCGCTTTACTCAATGAAGCCGCTTCTCTGGCCGGATGAATACCCGACCGATGCAAAATCTCGCACGCGTAGATGTTTCCGATGCCGTTTATGACGTTTTGGTCCATGAGCAGTGATTTTATTTTCGTTCTGCGCTGACCATGAAGCTCAACAAACATTCGCAGATTAAAATCGTCGAAGATTTCCCGGTTGTTTCGGCTCTCCGGTTCTTTTGATACCTTCACCGTAGCAAAACGGCGCGGGTCTATCAAAAACACCTCGCCATTATCCAGCGACAACCTCCAGCGAGCGTATTTGGGTACATCGCAAGCGGTTTGCCAGAGAAGCCTTCCTGTCATTCTCAGGTGAATTATTATGGTACGGCCGTCATCGAGACCGATGGCAATAGTCTTTCCCCGCCGGCTTACGTCAACCACCTTGCTGTCCCGAATCCTGTTCACAGGAACTAATTTCTTGTCGAACACTTCATTATTTAAAACTTCTCTGCCGCAAATCTTCTTTTTTAACTGCCGGCACAGTGTCTCCACTTCGGGCAATTCGGGCATTTTGCTTCTCCTCCAGGAGCCGTAATGCGTTTCTACATGGATTTGTTACTCGAAAAAATCGGATTTGCCCACCTCTTTTTTACATCGACAAGCATCTCGGGAGTCTTTAGCCGTAAAATCAAATAATATAGCGATGGGGCAAATTCATGATTGCCTGCAGGAGACATCGTCCCCCCTGTATCCCTTTTGGGGCTGAAAGCGACGTAAAGCCCGGACAAGGCGTCAACAACGGAATGAATCTACGGAAACCTGCGCTATGTGCCGGAATTGCCGCGCGCACGGCGTAAATATCCCCGGCCACAAATAATGATTAAACACTGCCGCGAATCCTTGCGTATTGCTGAAAAAAGGATGCCGGTTTTGTTTCACCGGCTCCAGTTTCACCCCGAATCATCTCCGTTCTTTTACAGGCGTGTCATCTGAGCTCCCGTCAGCGCCAACATCTTCAATTGATGTCTGATAAAAAAACCGGGAACGGAGAATTGGGGTAAATAAAAACGCGGAATGCGCGCGCGAGAGATTTAAAGACAAGCTTCGCCTGAAAAAATTTTTCATTTTTTGAAAAAAAATGTTGACAAATTTTTTTATTTGCTTAAATTCAAAAATTAGAGTTGCAAATTTTTTGTAGTAAAATTTTTTTTGGAGGTGTAGCAATCCTCCCGAAGGAGAAAAAAATGGAAAACGAGACCCTGTTCAAAGAGGAGGCAGAACCTCCTGGTCGATTGACCGGTCTTGTTCAAATGGAAAACGAAGTAATCGACTTTCGCTCGCTGGCCGCGACCGCATCTCAGCCGCAGCCGTCTAAACAAAAGTCCGAGAGGATTCCATTTCCTTTTAAAGATTCCACCCGCTCGCGTCTTTTCCGTAAAAAGTTTTACCCGGACATCTCCCGCTTTGAATGGTTCGATTGGCACTGGCAACTGCGCAACGCCATCCGCGACGTCCAGACACTGTCCCAGATACTCAATCTTTCGGAGAACGAACGCCAGGCAATGATGCATCATGCCGGTTCTCTGCCCGTTTCTATTACCCCCTACTACGCCAGTCTTCTCAGCGCCAAAGATTCTTCCTCTCCTCTACGCCGGTGTGTTGTGCCTGTGATGGACGAATGTCTGCATACAGCGGGCGAAGAAGAAGATCCGCTTAATGAAGACGCCGATTCTCCGGTTCCCGGCATTGTGCACCGTTACCCGGACCGGGCTCTGTTTCTGGTAACCGACTCCTGTTCAACCTACTGCCGGTACTGCACTCGTTCCCGCATTATCGAACGCAGTAATCAGCGTTTGATTGACCTGGACAAATGGGAAAAAGCGATAGCCTATATTGAAAACAACGCAAATATACGGGATGTCCTGCTTTCCGGCGGCGATCCCCTGACTTTATCCGACAATAAGCTGGAATGGCTGCTCGGTCGCCTGCACAAGATCCGCCACGTGGAAATACTGCGCATCGGAACCAAAGTGCCTGTTGTTCTGCCGCAGAGAATAACTCCGGCTCTTACCTCTATACTGAAAAAATACCACCCCCTGTGGATGAGTATACATATTACCCACCCCGATGAGCTGACGCCGGAAATGAGCGCCGCCTGTATCCGGCTGGCCGATGCGGGAATTCCGCTGGGCAGCCAAACCGTGCTGCTTGCCGGCATTAACGATGACGTGGCCACGATGATGAGACTGGTTCACGGCCAGCTACAAATTCGCGTTCGTCCTTATTATCTATATCAATGCGATCCGATTCCCGGGTCTTCCCATTTTCGCACCCCGATCAGCAAAGGTCTCGAAATTATCCAGGGGTTACGTGGCTACACCACAGGTTACGCTGTGCCCACCTACGTGGTAGACGCTCCCGGCGGAGGAGGCAAAATACCCCTTCTTCCCGAATATGCTGTCGGATGGCAAAACGGCGACCTGATTCTGCGCAACTACGAAGGAAACATCTTCCGCTATCCCGACAATCACGCTGAGCAAAAAGATATTCACTAAAACAGGAAGTGTGTGCCGGAGAGGTGAGTCTTTCTTTTTATTTATGGCTTTGAAGAAATTGAAGGTCGGCATCACATACGATTTGCGCGGCGACTACTTAAAAGAAGGATATTCTCCCGAAGAGATAGCTGAATTTGACTTTCCCAGCACGATTGACGCCCTGGAAAAAACTATTCAGGACATCGGTTATCAGACGGACAGAATCGGCAATATCAAGTCGCTGGTCCGCCGCCTTGCGGCAGGAGATCGCTGGAATCTTGTTTTCAACATCGCCGAAGGCATGTACGGCTTCGGCCGCGAAGCGCAGGTTCCCGCCCTTTTAGACGCCTATAAAATTCCTTATACTTTTTCAGACGCGCTGGCGCTGTCCCTCACCTTGCACAAGGGGATAACCAAACATATTGTCCGCGATCTTTGTATTTCCACCCCTGACTTTTGTGTCTTGGAATCCGCCGCTGATTTACCGAAAGTAAAAATGCCTTATCCTCTTTTCGCCAAACCGGTGGCGGAAGGTACGGGTAAAGGCATCAATCCGGCATCGAAAATTAACAGCCGCCAGGAGTTAGACAAAACCTGCAGGGATCTTTTAAAGACCTTTAAACAGCCGGTGCTTCTGGAAACTTATCTTCCCGGACGGGAATTCACTGTCGGGATACTTGGCTCGGGCGCAGAAGCCCGCGCGTTAGGCGCAATGGAAATACTGCTCAATCCCAACGCCGAACAACATGCCTATTCTTATGAAAATAAGGAACGCTGCGAAGAACTGGTTCAATATAAGCTGGCAACAGACAAAGAAGCTCGTCGCGCCATGGAAACCGCCCTGAAGGTCTGGCAAGCATTGAACCTGAAAGACGCCGGACGTGTTGATTTACGTTCTGATGCCGCCGGCGTGCCGAATTTTATGGAAGTCAATCCCCTCGCCGGTTTACATCCGGTTCATTCCGATTTGCCTATAATTTGCACCAAAGTGGGGATAAGCTACCAAGAACTAATAAGCTCGATCATTGCGTCCGCCCTGAAGCGGGTCAATGAATGATTTCTCTTTCAGGTTGAAATGACAAAAATTGTAATCCTGCACAGCGATATTTCCCCCGATGCTTCCGCAGATGAACTGGATTGCCTGCGGCAGGCCGAGGCAATATCTTCCGCATTGCGTCTGCTTAATTACGAACCGGTGCCCTTGCCTTTTGCGCTTGATTTAAACCAGACAATAAAAGAACTCAAAAATTTAAGGCCATACATTGTTTTTAACATCGTCGAAACCGTGGCCGGACGAGGTTGTCTCATTCATCTGGCCCCAACATTATTAGATTACCTGCAAATACCCTACACAGGTTGCCCTACCGAAGCGATGTTTATAACTTCCAACAAGCCGCTGTCAAAAAAATTCCTGCGGCACGCCGGCATAGTCACACCGGACTGGCTGGAACAGGATGGTTCGTTTTTTCAAACATCCCGCCCCGGAAAATATCTGATTAAATCTTCCTGGGAGCACGCTTCCATCGGCCTGGACGAAACCTCGCTAATCGCTTATACGAACACTAAAGACATACTGCAGGAAATGAACCGCCGCGAGAAAAAATTGGGCGGCGCCTGTTTTGCCGAAGCCTATATTGAAGGCCGGGAATTTAACGTCGCCATTATATCCGACAAAAATGGCGGGCGGGTACTGCCCATTGCCGAAATGCTTTTTCGCGATTACACGTCAGATAAACCGAAGATAGTGGACTATAAAGCCAAATGGGTGGCGGATTCTTTTGAGTATAACAACACGATAAGGAAATTTGATTTTGCCCCGGAAGACGCCGGCCTGATAACTGCTTTGCGCGAAATCGCCCTGCGCTGCTGGGAACTTTTCGGTTTGCGCGGCTATGCCCGAGTCGATTTTCGTGTTGACAATAACGGCAAACCGTGGGTTCTGGAAATCAACACTAATCCGTGTTTGTCGCCGGAAGCCGGATTCGCCGCGGCGCTGGAAGAGGCGGGCATTAAATTTCATGAGGCCGTTAATCTTATAATACAAAATGCGTTAAAATTATAATATAAAGGAGTTCTTCATTTTGTGCTGAAAACCATCATCTTCCTGTTCTTCTCCAACTTGTTTATGACTTTTGCCTGGTACGGACATTTAAAAAATTTAAACAACAAACCACTCATGTTTGTGATCGTCTTCAGTTGGTGCATAGCTTTTTTTGAATATACGCTGCAGGTGCCGGCCAACAGAATCGGTTTCCAGTATTACAGCCTGGGGCAGCTGAAAATCATTCAGGAAGTCATTACCATGATTGTTTTCGCCATGTTTGCCGTCTTTTACATGAAACAGCCTCTGAGGCTGAATTTCCTTTGGGCAAGCATTTGTCTGGTCGGAGCTGTATATTTCATGTTTCGCGACGGTTTGCCGCATCATTGAACATTATGATTGATGTAATTTATCGCCAGCAAATTCAACCTTCTGACGCGGATGCGATATCCGCCATTGTCAAGTCCAGCGGTTTTTTTTCCGCGGAGGAGATCAACATAGCCGTGGAACTGGCGCAGGAAAAGCTTGAACTGGCCGGGGACAGTTCCTATCACTTCCTCTTTGCTGAAAAATCCAATCAAGTGATTGGCTATACGTGCTGGGGACCTATTCCGGCAACAAAAGACAGCTTCGACCTTTATTGGATTGCCGTGCGCAAAGACCTGTGTGGGCGGGGGCTGGGCAAGGCGCTGCTGCTGGAGACGGAAAAACTTATCAGTGCCGCCGGGGGTCGTCGGGTCTATGTGGACACATCTTCCCGAAAACAGTATCAGCCGACCCGCAATTTTTACGAAAGCTGCGGTTATCGTCAGGCGGCTTTTCTTGAAGAGTTTTATGCTCAAGACGACGGAAAAATAATTTATCTTAAAATCCTTAAATAACAGGCAGTAATAATTCCTAGTCAGCATTCAGCAGTTTAAAGTCTTGCATTTTTTTCGATAATTCGCTAGAGCACTGCCAGTATTTACATGCTCTTTTTAGTAAATTTATTAAGGAGGTTCCTTCATGCGCCTGTTTCCAAAAACAGAAAACTTCTTCGAATACTTTGAAGAGCTGGTCGATAAAATTGAAGAAGGCGGCCAGCTTTTTCTGGAAATGGCACAAACTCGTGATTATTCCGATGTTCGGGTCGCCAAACTGAAAGAAATCGAACATGAGGCGGACGGCATTACACATAAAACATATGAGAAAATGCACAAGACTTTTCTCACTCCCATAGATCGCGAAGATATCTACGCTCTGGTCAATAAATTGGACAGTATTATGGATGTTATCGAAGCAACAGCTGTCCGCATCCACCTTTATAAAGTTAAAAAGCCTTCCGATGAAATCATCAGACAAGCCCAAATTCTCAATGACGCGATAAAAAAAATCAAAAGTGCCGTTCACGCGCTGCGCAACATGAAAAACTCTGAAATGATTCTTGATTGCTGCGTGGAAATTAACACGCTGGAAAACGCCGGCGATGTGACTTTAAGAACAATTATGGCCAACCTTTTTGAAAAAGAAAAAGACGCCATTGAACTGGTAAAATGGAAAGACATTTTTCAGCTTCTGGAAGAGGCGATAGATGTTTGTGAGGATGTTTCCAATATCTTAGAAGGGATCGTTCTCAAACATGCTTGAGTCGGCAACGTTCGTTTTTCTGCTTGTATTTATCGCTCTGCTTTTTGATTTTCTGAACGGTTTTCATGATGCCGCAAATTCCATTTCCACTGTCGTTTCCACCCGCGTGCTTTCTCCAAAAATTGCCGTCATCTGGGCGGCTTTTTTTAATTTCGCCGCTGTTTTTTTTGTGGGTACCGCGGTGGCTCACACTGTAGGCGCGGGTATCATAAAACTCGATGCCGCCGATAATCTGGTTATTTTTTCCGCGTTAGGCGGTGCCATCGTCTGGAATATCATAACATGGTACTACGGCCTTCCCAGCAGTTCATCGCACGCTTTGATTGGCGGCCTTATCGGCGCGGCGGTTGCCAAAGCGGGAATCGGCACATTAATTTGGTCGGGCATTACTAAAACCACCCTTTTTATCATTGTTTCCCCCGCTATCGGTATGGTTCTGGGATATATTTTTATGGTTATCTCCATGAACATGAGCCGCTACTCCAATATTGCCAAATCAGACAAAGTGTTCCGCAAGCTCCAGCTTTGTTCCGCCGCGGTATACTCCCTCGGTCACGGCATGAATGACGCCCAAAAAACCATGGGCATCATCGCCATGGCCCTGTTCACCAAAGGGTTTCTCGGCGACACCTTTTATATCCCTGTGTGGGTTATTATTTCTTGCTACACGGTTATATCCCTGGGAACAATGTTCGGGGGGTGGCGCATAGTCAAAACAATGGGAACAAAAATCACCAAACTTCAGCCTATCGGGGGATTCAGCGCGGAAACGGCGGCAGCCTGCTCCATCATCGGCGCCACTGTGGCCGGGATTCCCGTCAGTACTACACACACGATTACCGGGGCGATTGTCGGCGTCGGTGCCAGCAAAAGGCTGTCCGCCGTGCGCTGGGGCGTCGCCGGCAATATTATCTGGGCATGGCTGCTCACCATTCCCATTTCCGCGTTAATTTCTTCGCTTATTTATTTCACCACCAAATTTTTCATCATGTAACCGTTCCACCCTCAAAGAAATTAGTATTGATAATTTTCCTTTTTTACCTTAAATGATTACTGCGCCTGGTAATTATAAGATTTGGCTGTTCTTTTTTTACACGGCGAAAGTCAAACGGAGACACAAAATATATGGCGGCAAAAACTCTGCCCTTTACAAAAAAACAAATCGCAAAAATAATAGAGCAGTATACCACGCCGTTTCATATTTATGATGAAAAGGCCATAAATCAAAACGCGCGCGAATTTAAAAAAGCTTTTGCCTGGAATGAGGGCTTTAAAGAATTTTTCGCCGTCAAGGCTGCGCCCAATCCTTATCTGATGAAAATTCTTCACAAAGAAGATTTCGGTGCTGATTGCAGCTCGCTGACAGAGCTGATTCTGGCACAAAAAACGGGAATCACAGGTGAAGAAATAATGTTTTCCTCCAATGACACACCGGCGGTGGAATTTGTAAAAGCCCGCGAATTGAACGCAATAATCAATTTAGATGACATTACACATATCGCTTATTTGGAAAAACACGCGGGGCTCCCGGAACTTATTTGCATGCGCTATAATCCCGGACCGCTAAAAAAAGGCAATATGATTATTGGTCATCCGGAAGAAGCAAAATACGGTTTCACGCGCGAGCAGCTTTTTGAAGGATACAAAATTTGCAAGGAAAAAGGAGTGCGGCGTTACGGAATTCACGCCATGGTCGCTTCCAATGAACTTGACGCCAATTATTTTGTCGAAACTGCGGAAATATTATTTGAGCTGGTCGCGGAAATATCGCAGAAGCTGAAAATCCATTTTGAATTTGTCAATCTCAGCGGCGGAGTAGGCATCCCGTACCTCCCCGAACAGGAACCAATCGATCTCGCCGGCATGAGCCGCGGCGTAAAGGAGCAATATAACAAGATCATTGTCGGGGGCGGTGTTGGTCCACTCAAAATATTCACAGAATGCGGTCGCTATATCACCGGTCCTTACGGTTACCTGGTTTCCCGCGTTCTGCATATCAAAGATACCTATAAGCAATTTGCGGGACTGGACGCCTGCATGGCTCATCNNGTTACCTGGTTTCCCGCGTTTTGCACATCAAGGATACATACAAAAAGTTCGCCGGACTTGACGCCAATATGGCCAATTTAATGCGCCCGGCCATTTACGGCGCGTATCACCACATCACGGTTATGGGTAAAGAAAACCAACCACATGACACGGCGTATGACGTGACCGGTTCGCTCTGCGAAAACAACGATAAATTTGCCATTGACCGCTTGCTGCCCAAACTGGAACCGGGGGATATCATGGTAATTCACGACACGGGCGCGCACGGTCACGCGATGGGTTTCAATTACAACGGAAAACTCCGTTCGGCGGAATTGCTCCTCAGGGAAGACGGAAGCGTTGTACAGATAAGACGCGCCGAAACAGTAGACGATTATTTCGCCACTTTGGATTTTGAAGGTCTGACAGACTTTAAAATTTAACCGGGGAGTTTGCAGCCTCAGGAACAGGGGATTTTTGCGGTGATTGTTTACAAAGGTTTTTTACAACGCCTTTTCCAGCTTGGCCCATAAAAAATCCACACATCTTCCAAGATGAAATATTGCAATATATTGCCCGGTTATGTTATTAAGCCCCCCGTACCAAGTCGCCACGAATACACTGCGTTACAACACTTCAAGGAGCCTGAATGAAACCTGTTCCAAAGTCGATAATCAGTGATTTTCGACACGGCATTCTCTTGACGCTCCTGGCCCTGTTTATCGTCATTTTCTTCTGGTCTTCACTGGAAAGATTCGAATACGGCCTGTACGACCTTGGCTCACGCCTACGCGTGAAACCAACTAACGCGCCCGTATGTATCGTCACTATTGATGATAGAAGTATCGATGCTTTGGGCCCATGGCCGTGGCCGCGTTCTTATATCGGATTCATGATCGACCTTTTGGAATCCTACGAAGCCAAGGTAATCGGTCTCAATATCATATATTCCGATAAAGACCTCAATCGCGGTTTAAAAGAAATTATCAATATCATTAACACAATTGAAAACAATCCCCAGTATTCAGAAAAAAATATCGGCATGATCGTTTTACTTGCCGCACTCAAGGACGCGGAAAAAAGGCTGGATAATGACGCGATTCTTGCCGACTCTATCGCCTCCAGCAAAAAAGTTGTTTTACCTCTGCTTTTTCATCTGGGTAATTCTAAAAACAACGCGGAAATAAACTATCCGGATTATTTACTTGCCAATTCACTGTTTCCTTTTCCCCACAATAACAGCATTATCGCCGGTAAAATATCCGTCCCGATTGACATCTTTGCTCAAGAAGCGCAGCGTCTCGGACACGTGAATATTCTTGCCGACAATGACGGTATCGTCCGCAGAGAAACTCTTTTCCTCACCTACCAGGAAAGAATACATGCTTCTTTCGCCCTGCAGCTTTCATTGTCCTATCTTAACTTGGATTTGGGTGATTTGGTCTTCGGAAAAAACGTCGCTTTTGGCCAAAAATCAATCCCGCTGATAAAACAGAACAAAATGCTCATCTCATTTAAGAGCGATTTTCCTCGCTATTCGTTTGTCGATGTCATCAACAAAAAGATTGCCGCCAACGCGTTCCAGAATAAAATTGTTATAATCGCTCCCACTGCTGCCGGTGTCGGCGAATATGTTGATACCCCGGTCGCATCAGCATTGCCCTCTGTAAACATCACCACCAATATTATAGATAATATTTTAAACAACGATTACATCACACGTCCTGAATGGGCATTTGCTTTGGAGTTGATGGTGATTTTCTTCTTCGGCCTTTATATCGCTCTGGTTGTTCCCCGGCTAAAAGCAGTGGTAAGCGGCTTCATATCTTGTTTTCTTATTCTCATATGGCTTATCGGCGGCTTATATCTTATGGTTACTTACGGATACTGGATCAGAGCCGTTTATCCTGCCCTTGTTCTTCTCATAGGTTATATTGTCATCATGTCGAAGAGATACAAGATTACCCCAAAGGTTGACGCAGGCTAGCCCGACTTTTTTGTGGCTCTGACCCGAGCACTGTGATAAAGTTAACGACAATTTATTTTAATCGGGTAGCGCGACTGATTAAAATAAAGGAAAAAGGTGTTGGTAAGTCATGAAAAACAATCAAGCAATAGGAGTTTTTGATTCCGGTATCGGCGGCCTGACGGTTGTGCGTTCTTTAATGGAACGCCTCCCTGCGGAAAATATCATTTATTTTGGCGACACCGCCCGCGTGCCTTACGGCGTCAAATCGGTAGAGACGATTAACCGCTACGCCTCGCAAATCACCGAATTTCTGATAAAGAAAAAAGTAAAACTGCTTATCGTCGCCTGCAATACAATGGCGGCGGTCGCCTACCGGACAATCAAAGGTTTGTCTCATGTTCCGGTACTGGAAGTAATCAACGCCAGCGCCCGTAATGCCGTGACACAAGCGCACGCCAAATCCATCGGTGTTATCGGCACCCCGGCCACCATCAACAGCAATGCCTACGCGCGCGCCATCCGTCTTTTGGACAAGAAAGTAAAGATTTTTTCGCAGGCCTGCCCTCTTTTTGTTCCCCTGGTCGAAGAAGGGTTATTAAATCACCGGGCAACAAAACTTATCGCGGAGGAATATTTAAAACCTCTTCTTGCTGAAAAAATCGACACTCTCGTGCTTGGCTGTACGCATTATCCGTTATTAAAACCGCTTCTTCAGGATATCGTTGGACGCAGGGTGAAGCTCATTGACTCGGCGGAAGCAATGGCCGACATTACGGCAGAGCTGATTGAAAAACAAAACATCGGCAACAACAGCAAGCGAGAGCCCAATTATCTTTTCTATGTCAGCGACGTCCCCTACCGTTTTCAGAGTATCGGGGAGAAATTTTTAGGACGTAAATTTAGCCAGGTTAAAGTAATCAGTTTGTAAAAACCATTGGAGCGCCAGCGCTCGGGATAAGGAAAGATAAATTGTTATGAAAATTTTACTTGCCGGTTACAATCTGGATTATGACCTCATCAGCGAGCTGAAAGAAAAAAGCGGGTTACACGCGGATTTGACGCCGGAAACCATATCCGCCGCTTACGCCCGCATCAGCCGCAGTGCCAGACCAGTCAATGAATTACGCGGTATCGCCCGGACGGAAGTGGAAAAGGCACGCCAGTCCAACCGCAATATCGTTTTTGAGATGGGGCACAGCTCGATTGCGGAACATGCGGTTTTTAATATTGACGTTTTGGGAATTTCCCGTCTGCTGGTCGAAGAAATCGAAAAATTCCGTTTATGTGCTTTCACGGAAAAATCACAGCGCTACGTCCTTTTTGACAAAGATTTTGTTCTGCCTGACGAAATCGGCGAAACAGGGCTGACCAGGCTTTTCGCCGAAATGGTGGCAGCGCAGAATGACTATTATCATCATTTGTATGAGCAACTACGCCCCTACGTGTTTGAGCAAAACAAGACCATGGCAAAAGACCCGGCCAACAAATCAACGCTCGAAGGCTGGGCCAAGGAGGATGCCCGCTATGTCATTTCCCTGGCCACGCAGACACAGTTAGGGATGACCATTAATGCCCGTAATCTGGAACTGATGTTGCGGCGATTGGCCGCCCTGCCTTTGGCGGAGGCGCAGGAATACAGCCAAAAGCTGTACGCGGCAACCAAAGATATCGCGCCATCGCTGATAAGATACACGCAGGCGACAGATTACGATAAATTCACCAGAAAAAATTTAGTCCAAAAAACCAACGACATTTTTCTGAAATACGGGCAAAAAGCGGCTCGTCTAAAACCGGCTGCAGTAAACCTGAGTCATGTAACGGACAATGCCGACACCAGAGTTGCTGCGGCGTTACTGTTTTCTTCGTCCCAAAAAGATTACACGCGTTGCCTGAATCAGGCCAAAAGCCTCTCCCCTAAAGACAAAAAGTCATTATTTAAAATTGCTTTTGAGCACATGAAACCGCACGACGCAGCACTGAGAGAACTGGAAAATATCGATTTACAGTTTGAACTTATCATCAGCTCCAGCTGTTTTGCTCAATTAAAAAGGCACCGTATGGCAACGATTATCGCGCAAGAATATGACCCTTCGCTGGGCGTAACCATTCCCCCTTCCGTCCGCAAAATCGGCCAGCAAAAAAACTTTCTCAAAATTATGCGTCAGACGGAAAAATCTTATGAAGAAATCAAAAAAAGAGCCCCCGTTGCTGCGGCATACGTCTTGACCAACGCCCACCGCAAAAGAGCACTGATGAAATTAAACGCGCGCGAGCTGTATCATCTGGCGCGCCTGCGCGCGGATACACACGCGCAATGGGATATAAAAAAACTCACCATTGAAATGCTCAGACAGGCAAGAAAGAAAATGCCCATGACTTTGTCGCTGGCCTGCGGAAAAGACTCCTTCGCGGCATTTTACAGAAAGACTTTCGGGCGTTGATTGTGCGACCGGCGGAAAGTGATGACATGACTGATAAAAACAATCCACCCATACTGCTGGCCGTCACTATCAGCTCTTTTCTCACGCCGTTTATGGGTTCAGCGCTGAATGTTGCTTTGCCGATGATCGGCAGGGAATATTCCATGAGCGCCCTGGCGTTAAGCTGGGTTATCTCTTCCTTTCTTCTGGCCGCCACAATAACCCTTGTGCCGCTGGGCAGGATTTCCGATATCTACGGACGCAAAAAAATTTTTCTTTATGGCGCGCTGATTTTTACCGTCTCCTCGTCGTTTTGCATCTGGGCTCCAACCTCGCCTGTGTTAATCTTTTCCCGCGTCATTCAAGGTATCGGCGGAGCAATGATTTTCAGCACCGGCACGGCGCTTCTGATTTCCGATTATCCGCAACACAAACGCGGCCGGATTCTCGGCATCAACTTGGCCGCCGTTTACAGCGGTTTGACCATTGGCCCTTTTGTCGGCGGGCTTCTGACGCACCACTTCGGCTGGCGATATATTTTTCTTTTTTCCGTATTCATGGGCGTGCTGATTATCTTCGCCATCATGCGCACGGCTAAACAGGAGCATCTTGAAGCCAGAAACGAAAGATTTGATTTAGCCGGCTCCCTTTTATACGGAATTTCACTTTTTTCCATCATGTACGGGTTTTCTTTGCTGCCCTCCTTGACGGCGTCGGGGTTCATTCTGCTCGGCATCGCCTGTCTCGTTTTTTTCATTACGCGCCAGCTAAAAATATCTTTCCCGTTACTGGATATTCATCTGTTTATAGACAATAAGGTTTTCGCGTTCTCCAATCTGGCGGCATTGATAAATTACTGCGCTACTTTCTCTATCACTTTTTTACTCAGTCTTTATCTTCAGCACGTTAAAATGCTCTCGCCGGCTCAGACTGGCTTTGTTCTGGTTGCCGAGCCGATTGTTCTGGCGTTTTGTTCACCCTTTGCCGGAAGGCTTTCCGACCGCTTCGAACCGCAGATTATTGCGTCCATCGGCATGTCCCTTACCGTCATCGGCCTGACTTTGCTGATTTTTATCACCCCGGAAACTTCACTGCGATATATTATCTCGTGTTTGATTTTACTGGGCTTGGGCTTCGCGCTGTTTTCTTCACCCAACGTCAACGCCACGATGAGCGCCGTGGAAAACAAATTTTACGGCATCGCTTCAGCAACGCTGGCCACCATGCGTATTACCGGCCAGATGTTTTCCATGGGCATTACCATGCTGGTTTTCGCCTTTATTCTGGGGCAGCATACTATCGCCCTGGCAGATAATCTGCTGCTTATCAAAAGCGCCCGCATAATATACTTTATTCTTGCCGTCATCTGCACGGGTGGTATATTTGCCTCGGCGTCACGCGGGAAGGTGCATAAATGAAGCAAAATATCGCCAGCTTCATGATTGGTCTCTGCGCCGGTATATTCGGCGGACTGATCGGTATCGGAGGCGGGTTGATTATGATTCCGTTAATGGTCGCTTTGCTGAAAATAAGTCAGCACCAGGCTCACGGCACCAGTTTGGTCGCGCTCATCTTTACGGGAATCAGCGGCGCGGTAATCTACGGACTGAACAACTCTCTAGATATTCCGGCGGCCACCGCTCTGGCCGTTACCGCCGTTTTTACCGCCCGGCTTGGTGCGCGCTATGCTCATTCTCTGAAGGAATGGAAATTAAAAAAGGCCTTTGGAATATTTTTGTTTTTCTGCGCCCTGCTTCTGTTTTGCAAACCTTATTTAAGCGATGTCATTATTGTTATTGCCTCGCCTGTGGCAAAAATTACGGTTTTTCTCGTCGCCGGCGCCGCCACCGGATTTCTTTCCGGCATGATGGGCGTGGGCGGCGGAACAATCATGGTGCCGGTAATGGTTTTGCTCACCGGATTCAGTCAGCACCTGGCTCAGGGAACATCGCTTCTGGTGATGATTCCGACAGGCGCAATGGGCGCTTTTACCCACTGGCGGATGGGAAACGTCAATCTCAAAATTCTTTACGGCCTCATTGCCGGAATTCTTATCGGAACATACTGCGGAGGATACCTGGCCCATCTGACAGACGAAAATATATTGAGGCTGATATTCGCAACAATAATGATTCTCCTTGGTTTCCGTTACATAAGCACGGCTTATCCTGAATAAGGTCATTAATCATGATTCGCCGATGTACTGAAAAAGATTTCGATGAACTATTTTCCATCATCAACGATGCCGCGCAGGCTTACAACGGTATCATCCCCGAAGACTGCTGGCACGAGCCTTACATGTCGGCTGACTATCTGCGCCACGAAATAAATGATGGTGTGCGCTTCTGGGGATGGGAAGAACAAGGAAAGCTCGCGGGCGTGATGGGGATTCAGGACAGAGGTGAAGTGACGCTTATCCGGCACGCTTACGTCCGGACGGTTTTGCGCAATAAGGGAATCGGTTCGCAACTTCTGAAAAACCTGCAAACCATGACCGACAAAACTATTCTCATCGGCACCTGGGCGGCGGCTACCTGGGCAATATCCTTTTATGAGAAAAACGGCTACCGGCTGGTTTCCACCGGGGAGAAAAACCGCCTGCTTAAAAAATACTGGAAGATTTCCGCGCGCCAGATAGAAAAATCGGTTGTGCTTAGCCGCGAAATTTGAATTTCCATCTCACGCCGCAATCAGCCTAAAATGGCTGATTTCATCTTCCGGTTTTTTTGCCTGGCGCTTGCTTCTATCAAAAGATAAGGCGACCAGCGGGCATCCAGATCGGCAGACCGGATATTTTCATATTCCCGGCAAAAGACCTGCCAGATTTCATTAAGAGCGGCGCGCAAGGATAATGTTGTCTTCGCGTCCAACCCGGCGGCGCCTTGCAAAAACTCGTTTAGAAACACACCGCGGTAACGCTCCATCGTGTAAGGTACAGATGTTTCGCCTCGGCGGAGAATGCTAAAAAATTCTATCGCCTGAGCGCGTGACAACGGCGCAAAGGAAGGTTCCAGATCAAGCAGATGCCGCGCCCAGCGATTAAAAAGCAGAGGATAAAATTTCTCACAGTTGTTAGTAGCTGAGGCGCTCGCTTCCAGACGCGCCAGCATCCGGTCGAGCGCTTCTGCCTGATCAAGCAACGCTTCGGTTTCTCTTAGCTCTTCAACGCTTTCAAAATGACGGTATTCGCGATCAGGCCGGCTTCGCTCAAAATACAGGGGACGCGGGAAAAGCAGTCCCGCCAACGCGTCACTCCAGGGAGTTCCCCAAAAATCAGGCCCCTTGCCAATTTGCGCAGACCAATTTTGCCCGAGCCATCGTCGGGCGCGCCACTGCAATTTTAGAGCAAAGCCGAAACCGACGCGAAAAATTGTCGCCAAAGAATGGTCGCGTAAAAGCTGCGCTGCTTCCCGCGGTTTGCCGCCACACAACATTTCCGTCACGATATGCAAATAACCCGCCGCCTGCCGTCCCACGCGGAGAAGATTTTCATAATCATCGATACAGGAAAAAGCGTCCGCGGCAATAAGTTTGTTGCATAGCGCGGCGAATTCCAGGCGGACACGGTCTGCTTCCAGAGGATCGGTAATCATGCCCATCGCGTCGTTAAGAAGCTCAAAATTTTTTATGCCAGAAAGAGAAGCCGAAGGAACAAGATTTTTCTTTTCCGCTTCAACCAGCGCCCCCGGCAGAAGCGGCTTCGCTTCCGTTTGCAGCGCGTTTACATCCAGCGGCGCGTAAACTTCCAGGGCCTCTTCAAACGGCGCAAAACCCTGCTCGGCCAAACGGCCGGAGCGCATTCGGTAAAGCTCCTCTTCTGTCTCGGCGGGCGACACCGAGGCTAACTGCAGCAGCAAAGCCCGGCAGGAAGAATAATCCGTCCCGGCCAAAACGCGCAGAAAATCTTCTACAAGCTGCACCTCGCTGCTATCCCACGTTTTAATGTAAAAACTGCCGTCCAGAGTAAAATAGCCGGGTGGAACATCCCCCTCGTCTTCCTCTTCTTTAAAAATAATTTCTGTTTTGCGCAAAAGCGCAAGAGAGACGAGAGCACTTTGTTCCTCGAAAGCCCAAGCGGCAAGCCGCGCCGCATCGGCACGCCTCAGGCGGTCAATCCAGGCCATGGTTTTTTGCGCGTCGAGAACATCTTTTGCCCATATTTCCAGATCCAGCAAATACTGCCATTGCTCGGTGGACGCTTTCTGCAAAACAGCCAAGGCATCGTCTGCGCCGATGCGCTTAATCAGCCAAAAAAAATCATCCGGCGGCAGGCTTTGCACAGGGGAACGAATTGGTTGCAATTCCGTCATGAGATTATAGCTTCACCGCAGTTTTGCTGCGCGCAACCCAAAAGAATCACGCGCAGCAAGCTGCTAAAAAAATTAGTAGTCATAATCTCCCATGTCGGGCGGCGGAGCGGGCGCGGGTGTTCTCTTTTTGGGTTTTTCCGCAACCATGGCTTCCGTGGTCAGAAGCAGTGAAGACACTGATGCCGCGTTCTGAAGAGCGAAGCGCGCCACTTTAGTCGGATCGATTATTCCCGCCTTAACCATATCGACATATTCGCCCGTCTCCGCATCAAAGCCATGATTGCCGGCGAGCTCCTTGACCTTTTCCACGACAATGCTTCCTTCGTATCCGGCATTGACGGCTATCTGGCGCAACGGCGCTTCCAATGCCTGCTTCACAATATCGACGCCTTGCTTCTCTTCACCTGAAAGTTTCAGCGCCTCAAGTGCTTTCAAAGCACGGAGATAGGCCACGCCACCACCGGGAATAATGCCTTCTTCCACAGCCGCTTTCGTGGCGTTCAGCGCGTCTTCCACCCTCGCCTTTTTTTCTTTCATCTCTACTTCCGTAGCCGCGCCGACTTTAATCACCGCAACACCACCCACAATCTTTGCCAGACGCTCTTGAAGCTTTTCGCGGTCATAATCCGAGGTGGTCTCTTCAATCTCCGCGCGAATCTGCTTGATGCGTCCTTCAATATCTGACCTCTTTCCCGCGCCTTCTACGATCGTCGTATTATCTTTATCAATGGTCACTTTTTTGCACTGACCCAGGTCCTTGAGGGTGGCATTCTCCAGTTTGACACCTATATCTTCGGAAATCACGTGTCCGCCGGTAAGCACCGCGATATCCTGCAGTATCGCTTTACGGCGGTCGCCAAAACCGGGGGCTTTAACCGCCGCGCATTTCAGCGTTCCGCGCACCTTGTTGACCACCAATGTAGCCAACGCCTCACCTTCAACTTCCTCCGCAACAATTAAAAGCGACTTGCCCGTCTTGGCTATTTGCTCCAACAGCGGCAGCATTTCCTGCATGTTGGAAAGTTTCTTTTCGTGCAACAGTATATACGGTTCTTCGAGAACGGCTTCCATCTTTTCCGGATCCGTTACAAAGTAAGGCGAAATGTAGCCGCGGTCGAATTGCATGCCCTCGACGATTTCCAGCGTCGTTTCCATCCCTTTAGCTTCTTCGACGGTAATCACGCCGTCCTTGCCTACGCGTTCCATTGCCTCCGAAATCATTTCACCAATGGTTTTGTCATTATTGGCGGAAACCGTGCCAACCTGAGCAATTTCATTTTTACTTACGATTTTCTTTGATAGTTTTTCGAGTTCTTTTACGACCACGCCGACGCTTTTATCGATGCCCTGTTTCAGAATCATGGGATTCGCGCCCGCGGCAGTCAATTTGACGCCCTCCTTGTAAATAGCCTGAGCCAGTACCGTAGCGGTTGTGGTTCCGTCGCCCGCCTTGTCGGAAGTTTTGGAAGCGACTTCCTTAACCATCTGCGCGCCCATGTTTTCAAATTTATCCGCGAGCTCAATTTCCTTGGCGACGGTTACGCCGTCCTTCGTCACCTGAGGCGCCCCCCATGTTTTCTCCAGCACAACATTGCGTCCTTTCGGGCCCAACGTCACTTTTACCGCATTGGCTAAAGTGTCGACACCCTGTATAATTTTACTGCGGGCGTCAAAATTATATTTTATTTCTTTAGCAGACATAGCTTCACCTCCTTAGCGTACTATTCCAGCACCGCGAGAATATCGTCTTCTTTCATTATCATGAGTTCGCGGCCGTCAATTTTGACTTCTGTGCCACCCCATTTCGTAAATAACACCTTGTCGCCTTCTTTGACTTCCGGCGTTATACGATTACCTTCTTTGCCCAACCGTCCCGGCCCAACCGCAAGCACCTTGCCTTCCTGCGGCTTTTCCTTTGCGGTATCCGGAATAATTATGCCGCCGGGCGTTTTTTCCTCGCTTTCCAGCCGCGACACAATAACGTGATCATGTAATGGCTTAATCTTCATTTTCTCTACCTCCAAAAAAATAATAATTTTTTATAGATTTATTCCCGACTGCGTCCAGAAATCCCTGGCGGAAAACCCGTGAAGCTAAAAAGAGTTTTCCCCGAAAGGAAAACCCTTTTTATGTTATTTTTTACGAGGTTTTAATGGTAATCTTTTTCCCGGTCCTTGAACCTTCCAACCGAGGCAACGTGATGTTGAGGACACCGTTTTTGAATTGAGCTTCAACTTTTTGCTGCTCAATGCCTTCGGGAAGGGGAATGCTTCTCTGGAAAGAGCCGTAGCTGGCCTCTTTGTACCAGTAACCATCATCCTGATCCTCCTTTTGTTCCTTCTTTTCTCCCCGGATGGTAAGCATATCCGGCGTCAGATTCACCTCTATATCCTTGTCATCCAAACCGGGAAGTTCAGCTCTGACATTGATTTTTTTCTCATCCTCCCACACATCAATACTTGGTTCAAAACCGAAGTCTGGAAAGCGGCCGAAAGCCGCAGGGGAGAAATCTTCGAAAAAATTGCTAAAAAGTTTATTCATTTCCCTCTGTAGGGATAAGAACGGACTGTCCTGCCCTCGTCGCAAGGCGTTACCGTTCTTACGCCATACACTGGGCAACAGGTTTTTAATCATCGTCATTCCTCCTTTCCAACGACTTTTTTTGTAATAACTTAATATCATTAAGTATTTGTTGTCTATATTGATAAAATAATCACGGCGAAAAATTTGTCAAGAGGTCAGCGAGCGCGCCGGAGACGACTGTATCGACGCAATATAAATACAGTTTGACATACGGATATCTTCTTCATATACTCTTTTACCAAGCGCCAAAGCCTTTATCGGCAAATCTTGTTGATAATACAAAAGCATCATTTCAATAAAATAGAGGAGGAGCAATAATGTTGAAGACCAGATTAACTGAATTAATCGGCATCAAGCATCCGATTATTCAAGCGGGCATGGGGCCTTTTTCCAACAATAATCTTTGTGTGGCGGCAGCCAACGCAGGTTGCCTGGGGCTGCTTTCTACCAGCGGACTTTTTAACAAAGACGACCAGCCCTGGGTTTACAACGCGTTTTGCGATACCGGTGAGGCAAACCGTGACGACGATATGGCCACGGTGCTGGACACGGTTCTGAAGCGCACTCACCGTTTGGTCAAGAACAAGGGCGGTATTTTCGGCCCTAATGTCATGGTATCGGCGGAACTCAAGGAAAAGGCAAACGTAATGATTGAAACGGCCATCAGGGCACGGGAAGAAAATCCCGAGATGAAAAAAACCCTTAAGGTAATGTATACCTCTGCCGGCGACCCGATGGGCTGGGGAGAAAAAATCAAGGGCGCGGGATTTATTTGGATTCATATTATTCCTTCCGTCAGAGCCGCCATGCGCTGTAAAAAAGCCGGCGTTGACGTGATTGTCGCCTCCGGTCATGAAGGCGGATTTCATACCCATTGGGAACCGCTGCACTCTATGGTGCTGTTTCCCGCTGTAGTGGAGGCCGTAGCCGATGAAAAGACACTCGTCGTGGGCGGCGGAGGAATCTCCGACGGAAAAACTGTGGCTGCCTCTCTGGCTCTGGGGTGTGACGGCGTGCTTATAGGAACACGTTTCCTGGCGACGCAGGAGAGCGATTTTCCCCCTCTCTGGAAACAGTCTGTTGTTGACGCTCAGGACCGCGGCACATTGGTCGCGCGCGGTTATGTGGGCCCGGCGCGCTGGTTGAGAAATCCCCGCAGCGAAGAACACGCCGTAAATACTCTGAAAAAGTCACCCGGCGTATTCCTCGGCACACCGGACAGCTACACCACGATGGAAGATATGTCGCTGATTGATTATGAAAACGAATCCATCAAGGCTGTATTCGAAGGCGACAAAGAAAAAGCTATGATGGCCGCCGGCGAATGCGCCCAGCGCATCAACGACATGCCTAAAGTAGAAGACCTTGTTCAGAAAATTGTAAAAGACGCTGAAGAAACATTGATAAACCTGCCCAAGAAATTTGTGAAGTAAAGATTTACCCGCCATAAAACCGCCGGAGGCGACATCAGTCGCCTCCGGCAATTACGATTGGAGGTGTGTTACATGAGTCACATCAACTATCGTAGTCTTAAAAAATATAAATACCAACTAATGCGTAATTATAAATACGAAACAGGTATTTGCATCAATCACGATGTAAAAATTCAGGGGTTTGTTGCCTTAGCGCCTACAGGTACTTTAAATATTTCTAAAGGCTACGCCTGGGACGGCCCCAGCGGCCCCACCATCGATACAAAGAATTTTATGCGCGGGAGCCTTGTGCACGACGCTCTTTACCAGCTAATGCGCCTGAAACTTCTGCCTGCCTCTTTGCGGGAAACCGCCGATATGCTTTTACGCCGGATTTGCATTGAAGACGGCATGTGCCGCCTGCGGGCCTAGTATGTTTACTGGTGCGTCAGATTGTTTGCCTCTGCCGCCGCCACCCGACCGCAGACGGGCGATACGCAAATTATCGAGGCACCGTAGAAAAGGATTAAGACAAATTTATTAACAATGACCAAGTTGGCATATTAATTGTTACACAAAAATATTACAATGAGACAAGACACAAGATTAGAATCTGAAGGCGCTGAATTTCTAGTTCTTGGCCAATTTCTTATCAATAGAATTGTGGCTTACAAAACATATACTAACATGCCCGGTTATGATCTTGTTGCAACAAACCCAGAGAATAATTCATCAGCAAAAATTCAAGTCAAAAGCAGATGGGAAACGAAAGCTGGTGGCTTTCCCATTAAGAATTTCGGTTGTGACTTTGTTGTTGTCGTTCTTCTAAACAGGGGATCAAAAGACGGGAAAAAAGAAATAAAGCCTCCAGAGTATTTTGTTGTTCCAGTAAAAGTAGTTCAGAAAGCATGCAACACAAAATCTAGTTGGAGTAAGGTCTTATTGAGAGACATTCCAAATTTAGAACAGTACAGAGATAATTGGTCTTTAATAGGTTCGTTTTTAAAACAAAAAAACGTGTAACAAGTCGCTACAGCCAATCGCTTTGCTCCGGCTGATCTTTTCGCATGTGGTAACAAAAATAATTAAACGACTCTTTATTTTCTTTAAACAAATTTGTAAATATAATAGGCTCTGTTATAAAATTAATTCTGACGAAGATTTGACAAAGCCTTTTGTTTGTTTTGTCGTTTACGCGTGTTTAAATGCGGAAGAAAACCAAATCTGCGCCAGATAAATTCTGGTCCGGAAAAGTTACCAGAGAAAGCAACGCTTTGGATTTGGAGCCGGGGGTATTCACCTGGACGAATCCCCAAAAAATCGCTCTTTCTCTGAAGCGTTCAGCGGAGGCCAGCCACCGCCGCAAAGCGCCGCCGTTTCGCTCGGCGATGTCCATGCTGGTATTTTACATCAACCGGGCCGGGAAAAACCTGGACAAAAAGCAGTTACGCGTTCTGGAGCAGGCAAAAAAAGAATTACGTGCATTATACGGCAAAAAACGGCATAATTAATCGCTGATAAAAAAAGCAAATTTGCCGACGGCCTGCCGTTTGTGTTACTAATATAAAAAATAAGGAGAACAGCATGAGCCAGGAAACCTTTAAAAAAATCGGGGATTCGGCCAAACAAATGTACGGCCCCAGAGCAATACTGATATGCGGTTTCACTCCGTTCGAACAGGAAACGGTCATGAACGCGCTGGACAGTATCGAGCTCGCGGACGTACCGGTTATTGTTGCCACGGTTGCGGATGCCGAAACACGCCTTGGCGAAATGCTTTCCAAGCCGGACCAAACAGGCCTGGGGGCGGATTCCGATACGGCGCGTGCCGTTGTCATGTCCGGAATCACAGCAAATGAACTGGACAACATTATTTCCGTTTACCGGTCAACAGGATTGCCCCGGCCTCTGTGGGCGACTCTGACACCGGTTTCAGAAAACTGGACGCTTGCGACACTGCTTGAGGAGCTCAAAAAAGAGCGGAACGCAATGGAAAGCAAGTAAGTACAGGGGTCTTGTGTTGAAACCGCTGAACCACAAAAAAGGAGTAATCATATGACGGAAACATTATCAGATATAAAAGACCTGACCAATGTTCTGAAACTCAGGGACATTGTCGCCTATCAGGAACATTCCGTGGTGAGCCGTGAAATTATCCGCAAACCGTCCGGAACGCTGACCGTCTTTGCCTTTGACCAGGGCGAAGGTTTAAGCGAACACACAGCGCCTTTCGACGCGGTGGTCTGCATACTGGAAGGCGAGGCGCGGATTACCATAGACAAGAAACCTTATACGGTAAAAGAGGGCGAGATGCTGATTATGCCCGCCAATAAGCCCCACGCGCTGCACGCGGTGACAAAATTCAAAATGCTGCTGATGATGATTAAATAAAAAATTATGAGGCGGTTGTCTCAAGACAACCGCCTCGTTCAATCATAACTTAAATCCACTTAAGAATTCCCGCAAAAACAATCAGCATCAGGGCATTGACGCCAAACAGCGCACCAATCACAATTTTCTGCGTTTTGGGCTTCCAGTCGTAGGAATACATGGAGACAACGAAGAAGGGAATGTAAACCGTGATAAACACCGTCAGCGAGCCCCACCAGGGATAAACCCAGACAAACGCGGGCGTCTTGGCCAGAAATATCTCAAAGATGGAGAAAAAGGCGGCGGCGCCAATAGCGATGAACAGTCGGTTGTTGATGCCGAATATTTTCTTTTTCGGATCGGGATCGAGCAGTTTGCTGTAGACGATTCCCGCGGCGGCAAACATGATGCTGAGTTCCGCGCCCACGCCGACCAAAAGCAAAAACCCCGTTCCGGTAGGAACCGTCCAGAGCGCGTGGCCGCTGCAATGCTGAATTAACGCGTTAACAATCTCATAGAACCAGTGGACCATGTATAAAGACAGGCCCGCGGCTATGCAGTTGTAATTTTTCCGCGAATACTCATCGAAATAAATATAAAAGACAACCATCAACAGGGGGATGATATACCACTGAAAATTATCTCCGTTTCTGAGTATCGCCAGCGCCTGAGTCGTTGCTTCGGGATTGTTCATGATTATTCCCTCCTTCTTTAATTTATTGTTATAAAATGTACTGCGCGCCAGCAACAGCGTCAACCATAATTTCCCCCGCGTGCCGGTTTTCGTAAGTATCAGTATATCCTTGAAGAAACTCCGGGAATATGCCATTTTACCTCAAAAGCACAGAGTTATGATAACGCCGTCGGGAAATGCACGGCACGATAAACACTTTCTACCGGCAGCATCAGCATGGTCTTCTGTGTCGGCGCGAGAAGGGAGACTCAGCAATGGAAAACGATTTAACCCGTTTGAGCAGTCAGGCAAACCGGACACGCTATCTTCCCGGCCAGAAAAAAGGTCACTACGAAAGCTTTTTTCAGCGCGCTAATCACCCGGCGCGTCCCCTGGCTTTCTGGATACGCTACACCATCTTCAGCCCGCGAAACGCTCCGCAAAATGCCCTGGGTGAATTATGGGCTGTTTTTTTCAACGGGGAAACAAACCGCCACGTTGCCGCAAAAAGAGAGGTCGCTTTTCAAGAATGCGCTTTCGCCGGGGATAAATTTTTCGTGAAAATTGCATCGGCGGTGCTGGAAAAAAACAGGCTAACCGGCGCGGCTTCCTCCGGCGGGCATGAGGTTTCATGGAATTTAAGCTTCACCGGCGCGGCAGAGCCCCTTTTTCTTCTACCGCCGGGTTTATACGACAAAGGATTTCCCAAGGCAAAAAGTCTTGTGGGCGTGCCAAACGCCGTATACAACAGATTGCTCCATGTTGACGGCGAAGAATTTGCCATCAAAGATTGGATCGGCAGTCAAAACCACAACTGGGGAAGCAAGCACACCGATGATTACGCGTGGGGACAGGTGGCGGGATTCGATAACAACCCGGACAGCTTTCTTGAAGTGGCCACCGCGCGCGTAAAAGTAGGCCCCTTCTGGACACCGTATATGACACCGCTTGTCCTACGTTATCGGGGAGAAGAAATCGCCTTAAACAGTCTGACACAAATGTTCCGGGCAGAAGGCGCTTTTGATTACTTCACGTGGAAATTCCGCTCGGCAAATGATTCCGCGGACGTGGAGGGAACAATCAAGGCTCCCAAAGAGGCTTTCGTGGGTCTGAACTATTACAACCCGCCGGGCGGCAGCAAATATTGCCTGAACACCAAAATCGCCTCCTGCCAGCTCAAATTAAACCGCAAAATAAAAGGCAAATCCGCCGAGGCAGAAATTCTTTCCACGAAGCACCGCGCGGCTTTTGAGATATTAACCGATGATAGTTCCCACGGCATAAAAATAAGCGCCTAACAAAATATCGCCGGGGCAGCAAAAATACATGTGGCTTAATATCGTTTCCGTATAAAGCCTTCATGAAAAACGAAAGAAAGAGTAAAAACAATGAAATATGTCGGATTGGATGCCAAAGATAAAATTATCCGGCGCTTCGCCGAATACGTCAACCCGGGCAAGGTGGAGACTTTCCAGTCTTATGATATGCAGTTTGTTTTCGGCCGGCGCGAAGGGCCTTACGTCTGGGACGCGCAAACCGGAAAACGCCTGATTAACTGCCACTGCAACGGCGGTGTTTTTAACTTCGGCCATCGCAACCCCAAAATTGTTCAGGCGCTCAGGGAATCCCTTGATGAATTGGATATCGGCAACCATCACCTGATCAGTGAACAGCGCGGCCTGCTGGCGGAAAAACTTTCTTCGTTAATGCCGGGCGATATCGACTGCACGGTGTTCGGCGTGGGCGGCGGCGAAGCGATTGACCTGGCCATAAAACTGGCGCGCGGCTATACCGGAAAATTCAAAATCATCTCCGCGCGGGGCGGTTATCACGGACACACGGGATTTGCTCTCGCCACCGGCGATGAGCAGTACCGCGCGCCCTTCGGGGCCAACCTGCCCGGCTTTGTCCAGATTCCCTTCAACGATATCGACGCTCTCGGCATTGCTTTGGATAATAAAACCGCCGCCGTTATCTTTGAAACCATCCCGGCCACGCTCGGCATGCCCCTACCCGATCCCGATTACTACAAAAAGGTGGCGGAAATTTGCCGGCGCGTTGGGGCGCTGCTGATTATCGACGAAGTGCAGACGGGGTTGGGACGCACCGGCAAACTTTGGGGCATACAAAATTACGACACCGTGCCCGATATTATCGTTATCGGCAAAGGCTTATCCGGCGGCATTTACCCGATGAGCGCCACCTGTTTCCGCCGCCAATACATGGATTTTTTCCGGCAAAATCCCTTCATCCATATATCCACTTTCGGCGGCGCGGAAGTGGGCTGCCCCGTAGCCGCCGCCGTGCTGGAGGAATCGTCAAAACCGGAATTTCTGCGCAATGTCAATAATCTGGCCACGATATTCGCGGAAGCTTTTACCGAACTGAAGAAAAAGCATCCGCGCATACTGGTGGGATTGCGGCAACTGGGGCTGATGATGGGCATCGAGATGGTCAACGAAAATTGCGGGCCGCTTTTGACCAAATCCTGCTACGACCACGGCATACTCGCCATTTACGCCAATAACGATAAACGCGTCTGTCAGCTTTTGCCGCCGCTCATCATCGACAGGCAGGTTGCCGGGGAAATTATTTTCGGCGTTGACGCGGCGCTGAAAGACACCGCTGATTTTCTCGGCCTCAAATAAACGCATTAAGGAAGCCGTAATGCAGATAGAAATCGAATTGCTCAAAGATTTTGAAAGCGGGCTGGACCCGGAACACCCGGAACAGAGTAAAATTCCGGCAAAAGTGCTGGGTTACGGAGAAATCAGCACAATTTTTGAAATTGACACCCCCGCCACGCGGGACTTTGCCTGCAAACGCATGCCCATTTTCCAAAGCAGAGAGGAAATAGAACATTACGCGCGCATCTACAACGACTACAACAACCTTCTGCAAAAAGAGATTGGCATCAATGTGCCGGATTTCGGATTTGTCTGGTTTGCCGCCGCCGACAGCAAAATAGTGGCTTTCGACCTGCAGCGCAAACTGCCTGCTGAATCCATCGGCAATCGCGCCATACACATGATGGACACGGACAACACGCGCGCGCTTTTTTTCTGCGTGCTGCGGGAACTGATGAAGGTATGGTCTTTCAATCAGGCCCATCCCGCGCGCGCCCTGGGGATAGACGGGCAGATTTCCAACTGGTCTATCGCCGGCTTCAGCGCGGAAAATCCGCGTATCACTTCCGACACCAAGCTTCTTTATATCGATACCAGCACGCCGATGATGAAAAAAAACGCGGTGGAGCAGCTTGATCCGGAACTCTTCCTGCGCAGTGCTCCATCCTTTTTGCGCTGGCTGATCCGCTGGCTTTTTCTAGAAGGAGTGATGACCAGATATTACGACGCCCGTCTGGTCACCATCGACCTAATCGCAAATTTCTACAAGGAGCAGCGACCGGAGCTTGTGCCGCTGCTCGTTGCCGCCGCGAACGATTTTTACCGCACCGAAGGCAGCAAACTGGATCTCGCGCCCTTTACCGAAAAAGACGTCAGCGCGTATTACCGCGAAGATAAAACCATCTGGATTGTTTTTCTGGCGCTGCGCCATTTTGACCGCTGGCTGCATAAACATATTTTGCGCAAACCATATGTCTATATTCTGCCGGGCAAGATCAGGCGTTAATATTTTTCCGCCATTGTCCGCGCGGGGGCGAATGCCAAAAACGCAAAAGGATTGTCATGAATCACCTGGATAACCTGGTAAAGATATACTGGGAAGCCGTGCATGCCGTTGACCCGAAAAAACTCATTGCGGCGCGCGTCAAAAAGAAAGGCGGTACGCTGGTCATTGATTATCCGGAAGGCGCAATTTTTGAAGACCTTTCCCGCTACAGGGAAATAATCATTCTGGGCATCGGCAAGGCATCCGCACGGATGGCGGCAGCGATGGAGTTGGTTTTGGACGACGAAATCACCCGCGGTTTTGTTATCACCAAATACGGCCACGCGGTACCGACTCAAAAAATAAAAGTGCTGGAAGCCGGACATCCGATACCGGATGAAAACAGCCTGCGGGGCGCGGAAACGCTCGCGCAAATCGCGCGGGAAGCGGATGATAAAACTCTGATTATCAATCTTATCTCCGGTGGCGGCTCGGCTCTCTTTTGCCTTCCTGCGGGAGATGTAACCCTCGCGGATAAAATTCAAACAACAAGACTTCTGCTAGCCTGCGGCGCGGATATCGACGAAATGAATTGCATCAGAAAACATCTTTCCCGGGTAAAGGGCGGAGGACTGGCAAAAATTGCCTACCCGGCGCGTCTGGTTAATCTGATTGTATCCGATGTAATCGGCGATAGAATAGACTCCATTGCTTCCGGCATCACCGCACCCGACCCGACAACTTTCAGCAACGCACTGGCCATCGTGCGCAAATATTCCCTCGAAGATAAATTTCCTCCGGCGGTAACGGAGCACCTGATGCGGGGCGAGCGGGGAATTATCCCGGAAACGCCGAAACAAGGAGAGCCGGCATTTAAAAACACAATCAATGCCATTCTGGGAAATAACACGTTGGCCTGTCAGGCCGCCCTGAAACAAGCGCAGGCTCTCGGCTATAATGCGCACATTCTGACCACGACTCTGACGGGCGAGGCATCTGAGGCGGGAATCATGCTTGCGCAAATGGCGGGGGGATTAATCACGGGCAAAAACAATTCAACAAGCAAATCTATGCTCATAAGCGGCGGTGAGACCACCGTGACCATCCAGGGAGAGGGAAAAGGCGGCAGGAACCAGGAGATGGCGCTGGCTTTTGCCTGCGAACTTCATCGCCTGCAACCCGGCGCGCAAAACGTTTATTTTCTGTCCGCCGGAACAGACGGCAGTGACGGGCCGACGGATGCCGCGGGAGCTTTGGTCAACCCGGAACTGATGGAAGAAATAAAAAATATCGCGGGCACAGCAAAGGCACATCTGGCGCAAAACGACTCTTATAATTTTTTCGCAAAAACCGGCTGTTTATTCCAAACAGGGCCCACTTACACCAATGTCTGCGATATACAAATTCTGACGGTTGTGTGATAAACTCCTCTTCAACAAGGAGGTCTTTATGTGTGACACATGCGGCATCGGGCCGGAATACACGGGCTCCGGCATCAGCGTCTTCGGAAAAAATTCCGACCGCGAACCGGACGAAGCGCAAATTATCCAGTCTCTACCGTCTAAAAAATACGAGGTGCATGAAGACCTGCGCTGTACCTATATTACCATACCTCAAGCGTCTTTTACTTATTCCCTGGTTATTTCCAAACCCTTCTGGATTTGGGGCGCGGAAATGGGGGTAAATGAAAAAGGCATGGTCATCGGCAACGAAGCGTTGTTTACAAAAGTAAAACAGGAAAAAGCACCGGGGCTGATCGGCATGGATTTACTGCGACTGGCGCTGGAAAGAGGAGGCGATGCCCGGGAAGCGGCGCAAATAATAATAGACCTTCTGGCAAAATACGGCCAGGCCGGCGCCTGCGGTTTCCGCGATAAAAAATTCAGTTACATGAACTCTTTTCTCATCATGGACCGCCGCGACATCTTGAAACTGGAAACAGTCGGCAGAGATTACGCGCTGAAACACACCGGCAGTCAGGCCGCGATTTCCAACGGCATCACCATCGCGCAGGACTGGGACTCGTCTTCGCTCGCGCCGGGCGCCAACTTCAGTTCATTCAGCGATAAGATGACCACATATTTTGCGGGCAGTGCTGTCCGCAAAAGTCATAACGAAACAACCATAAAACAAGCGAAAGGGCGCATACAAGCGAATGATGTCTTTGCCATGTTGAGAAGGCATCACGCCGATTCGCCCGGGAAGGGATTTAACCGCGATGTCTGCATGCACGCTTCCGATCCGATAATCAGAAAATCACAGACAACCGCCTCTATGGTGGTGGAACTGCACCCGGAGCACAAATTCCGTATTCTCGTCACCGGCGGCTCCGCGCCCTGCCTTACCGCTTTCAAACCGTTCTTACCCGCCGCGCCTTTCGCCGCGACCGGCACAGGCGCCGGTCAATACTCCTCCGCTTCATACTGGTGGAGGCATGAAGCCTATTACGTCAACGCGCTTTTGCGTTACGAATCCATCAAACCGCTGGCACAAAAATACATTCGGGATATTGAAGAAAAATATGTTTCAACCTTTCCCGCCCATACCTGGGACAGCGCGGATGATTTTCTGGTTAAATCCTCGCATGAAGCATTTCACGGGGCGGAAGAAAGAGAGAAAAAGATTATTGAGCAAATGAAAACCATGAATATACATTCTTTCCGTCTCACCTCTTTATTCTGGAGGCGCGTGGCGCAGCGGTCAGGGGTGCGCATTATATAACAAGACGCGGGAAAATGATTTTTTCATTATAACCTTCCGGTTGACACATCATCTTCTTTTTCTTATACTCCCTATGCGCACAGCATGTTCTTGAAAGAACCGTCACGCTGTATGATGACCGAACAAACAAGCGGTGTCAATGCCGGAGAGAGTGCTTATGCCTACTGTTGTACTCATCCTGTTTTATCTGCTTTTCCCTGTCGTCGCGATTTATTTAGCGAAACACAATTCCCTTGGCAATAAACTAGGCGCGGTGGTGATTTGTTATATCGTCGGAATCATTATCGGCAATATCGGTGTGCTGCCCTCCGGCATCGCCGCTGTTCAAAATCCCCTGATGCTCGTCACTATCAGTCTGGCCTTGCCCTTGATGTTCTTTTCCATCGATGTGCGCCGCTGGACACGGCTCGCGGGAAAATCACTTCTTTCTTTTTTCATACAGGTTGTGGCAATTTTGTTGGTCGCGGGCGGGGGGTTCTTCATTTTCCGCGGATGGGTAGGAAAAGAAACATGGAAACTGTCCGGCATGTTTGTGGGTTTATACACCGGCGGAACGGTAAACCTGGGCGCGATTGCCACGGCGCTGCGCACCAATCAAACCCTTTACCTGGCCGCGCATACATCCGATGTGATTATATCTTCAATATACCTGCTCTTTCTGATAACCATCGGGCAGCGTGTTTTGCTTTATTTTCTGCCCCCCTTTCAGCCGGTGGACAAAGAAGCGGAAAACGTGGAAATGAATTTTGATTCCTACACCGGCATTTTCGAAAAGCAAACTTTCACAAAGCTGATGGGCGCTGTTGGTCTGGCTATACTGATTTTTATCGCGGGCGGGTTATCCTTTCTGGTATTTAACGAAGATACCGCTTTTGTTGTGGCGATTTTGACCATTGCAACGCTGGGCATTCTGTGTTCGTTTGTCCCGGCCATCCGGAATATCCGCATGACCTACCAGGCAGGCAATTACTGCATCCTTATTTTTTGCCTTGTCGTCAGTTCCATGGCTGATTTCAACCGCCTCGTGTCCACCGCTCCCATTATGATTGCCTATGTCAGCTTCACGATATTGGCCTGCCTGCTGCTGCACGTGATTGTGGCAAGAATGTTCAAAATTGATACCGACACGGTTATTATTACATCCGTCGCCGGGATCTGTTCGCCCCCGCTTGTGCCGATGGTTGCCTCAGCGCTGAGAAATAAGGAAATAGTTCTTTCCGGAGTTATTACCGGTATCATCGGCTGGGTGATAGGAACTTATCTGGGAATCACAATGGCTTATATCCTGCGTGAACTGGCGTTCTAGTCTTTTAAATAATTGATTGTGTAATTTTATTAATCGTTTATGGACCAAAAATTAAAAATTTCTTGACATAAATTATGAACAGGATTCATAAAATGAATGGTATTTATCGGCGAGCTACTTTAAATTTCAACCTTTATTAACTAAGGAGGAATGCTTTGAAACTTTATGAATTTACAAAATCATATCAGCTGTTTGAAGAAGCGCAACAATACGTACCCAATGGAATTTACGGACCCCGCACGCCGACATTCCTGACTTTCGGGTCTTACCCCGCCTTCATTCACCGCGGCGAGGGATGCAGAATCTGGGACGTGGACGGTAACGAATATATTGACTACATGTGCTCGTTTGGAACAAACCTGCTGGGGCTTAAACATCCTAAGATTGATGCGGCGGCAAAAAAGCAGTGGGAAAACGCGGACTGTTTTACACTACCTTCGGATTTGTGGCTGCCTCTGGCCAAAAAAATCGTGGGGACGATAGACAATGTTGACTGGTGTGTTTTCGGGAAAAACGGCTCCGATGTGACATCCTACGCCATCACCCTGGCCAGGATATTCACCGGCAAGATGGACATTCTCCTGGCGGCAGGATCCTACCACGGCTCGCATTTCTGGTGTCAGCCCCATGGACAGGGAGTTCCGGATGAGTGGAAAACCCATATTCATTATTTTGAGTACAATAATGCTGATGACTTCAAACGCGTTTTGACCGAACACCAGGGAACCGTTGCCGGCGTCATGCTTACGCCGCACCGTCACGACGCCATGAGAGATCAGGAATTGCCCGCAAAAGAATTCGTCGAGACGGTAAATACTCTGGCCGCGAAAGAAGGGTTCATGGTCATCATCGATGATGTCCGCTGCGGCTTCCGTCTGGAGCTTGCCGGAAGCGCAAAACACTATGGTTTTAATGCGGACATCCAGTGCTTCGGCAAAGCCATGGCTAACGGGTATGCCATTTCCGTGGCCGCCGCCCGCAAAGAGCTGAAAGACGCGGCGAAAAACATTTTCTTTACCGGAACACATTTTTTCTCGGGCGTACCCTTCGCGGCCGCCCTTGCCTGCATCGACGAAATCAAGGCCAGCGGCGCCATCGAGTACATACGGAAAAGCGGAACAACGCTTATGGAAGGTTTAAAACAGGCCGCGCAGGCGCATGGTCTCCAAGTCAGTATTACCGGACCTCCGGCCATGCCTTACATGACTTTCGCCGACGATCCGCTGTTCGAAATCAACAGGTTTTTCTGTGGTCAGGCAGCCAGACGGGGCATTTTCTTCCATCCGCACCACAACTGGTTTGTCTGCGCGGCCATGACAGAATCAGATATTCAAAAGACCATCGATGTCGCTTCTGTGTGCTTCAAATTGACAAAAGAAAAAATCGGGGGCTGACATGAAGTGGTACCATATCGGCATAAAGGCAAAGGACAGCGCCAAATCAATCCGGTTCTACCAAAACGTGCTGGGTTTACGCGTCGTGGACACAGCGGAAATTTTAGGCAAGACCTTCACGTTTGTGGGAAACGATACCATTCAGATTGAGATTGAGCAGGCCAATCCAGGCGATACACAGGCGGATCCTTCCTCCATGACGGGACTGAATCATTTCAGCGTAGTGGTGGAGGATATTCAAAAACTGGTGAAAGAAGCGCGTAACAAGGGAGCTGACATACTCATGGATCCTTTTCAACCCCGGCCGGACCGATTCACCACCTTTATCAGAGATCCGGACGGTGTGCTGATTCAG
>DIEW01000090.1 GCA_002418825.1 Syntrophaceae bacterium UBA5764
TCATCGCCTTTATCCACGGTAATGATTGATTTTATATCGTCTCTTTTTTCCCAGGCGGCAAGTTCATCCTTATACAAAAGCAGCCCCGGGTTTCTCGCGCCGTAAATAACAGTGACTTCGCCGAAACGTTTGCGGTTATCATCATGCAGCATATAGTTGATGAGCGATCTGAGTGTGGTAAAGGCAAATCCGCCGCCCACAACAACAATATTTTTTTTCTCCAGAAATTCAANNATTCAATCGGCCAGGAATTGCCCAACGGTCCTCTGATGCCAATTTTCGCCCCTTCGTCCAAATCATGCAGCGCGGAAGTGACAAGGCCTGGAACAACAGCTCCTGCTCTCTGCACGGTAAATTCAATATATCCGGTTTGGGTGGGAGAAGAAGCAATTCCGATGGGCGATTCACCCTTGCCGTAAATAGAAAGCTCAGCGAATTGTCCCGGAAGATATTTAAAATTAGCCTCATCCTCTTTGTTCAAAAAAGCAAGACGAAACGTTTTGATGTCGTGCGTATCCACCTCATCGATAATCTTCGTTATCTCCACCGGCGCGGGTATATATGGGTTTTTATTAATCATTTACGCTTCAATCCTCTTTTTTATCACGCCTTCATCGCGTCTTCTATAATGGAATAGATATCTATATTCACCGGGCAATGTTTCGTGCAGCGGCCGCAGCCCACGCAGGAAATCACGCCGTATTTACGCACATGAAACGAATATTTGTGACAGACTTTCTGACGCAGCCGCTGATAAACATGGGTGCGTGGATTATGGCCGCTGGCCTCCAGAGTGAAATCCGTGAACATGCAGGCATCCCAAACGCGGCGGCGCGTGCCCTGGCCAAATAGCGTGTCGTCGCAGATATCAAAACAATAGCATGTCGGACAGACAAATGTACAAATACCGCAACTCAGGCAAGCAGAAGAAACTCCCATCCAAAAATCAGTATTATGAAAAAGGTCTTCCAGTTTTTTGGTAATCGCTTCCGGCTCCAGGCACATACTGCGCGTTTTATATTCGCGTCCTTTTTTGATATATTCATCGTAATATTTTTTATCCGTCACCTTACCTTCAGCGAAATTTTTCAGTTCAGCAAGAAGTTTTTCTCCTTTAGCGGTAACACTATCAAGCAGCAGGTCGTCTCCCTTTTTAATCATGAAAACATCGCTGCCTTCGGGATCAGCCGCGCCAATTCCCAATGTCTGATAAAATTCTTCTGTTTCCGCCGGCTTTTCCAAATCAAAGGCGTAACCAAAGATTGTCGTCACCTCTCTTCTTTGCTTCCAGTAGGGATCGATAATTCCCGACGCGTTGAAATGTATATCCATTATTCCAAAACTTTTCACGTCACACGGCCGCACCCCAAAAAGAAATGTCGGCGGCAGACTCAACCCAATGACAGAAGCGGCACCAATGGGCTTGCCTGTTTCATATTTGATAAAGTCTTCTTTGTGAGGAAAAAAGGCCGCTTTCGGGCTGGCTATTGTGTTGTGAAAATCCAAATCAACCTGGTTGGGATTCTTGATTTCTGCAAAATTGTACCCGGAGTTTTCCTTCACCGGCGCCAGCAGTAATCCTTTACCCATTAACGCGGCGGCCAGTTCGGATATCTTATTTATGGAAATTTTCTTCAGCACAAACTTCTCCTTATTCCAGAATCTTGTCGGAATCCTCAACGCGGAAATCAACCAGCACCGGCTTATCCTCCAGTTTCATTCCCGCTGCCTGTCCGAACATTTCCTCACATTCCTTGGCTACTTTTTTATGGAAAAGATACAAAGGAATATCCACGGGACAGGCGCGTGAACATTCACCGCAGTCAATGCAGCGGCCGGCCAGGTGATGGAATCTGGTCAGATGATACATCATATTGCCGGGTGACTGAGGAGCCTTATCCGCCCAGCGGGGTTTACTCTGGTCGATAAAACAGGGGTCACAGTAACACATCGGGCAGGCCTTGCGGCAGGCGTAACAGCGGATGCATTTATCAAATTCTTTCTTCCAGAATGCCCAGCGCGCTTCCTTGTCCATCGCTTCGTATTCGGCAAGCACTTCATAGGGAGAAACAACAGGTTGCCCGTGCACTTCTTCGCCCAGCAAGATATTGTAGAGCGGCGGATTATACAGACCACAGGTAGTTTTACTATCAACAACTTCATCCGTTTTCTGATTTTTCATGCCGTAGGCGGGAATGCCCAGAATAATCAAATCCTCGCGGCGGACTTTTTCTTCCTGAATAAGCTGAACAATGGCGCGGCTGTCCGCGGCTTTGGCAGCAATAGCTATTTTCGTTCCACAAGGATAGCGCATTAAATACCTGGCCATATTAAAATTGCAGTATTCGTTAAAGACAAGCTTCTCAACATCGGCGGATGTTTTCGCGGCAAAAGGCATGGAGTGCTTTTCATCATAGCCCCTCCCGTAAGCAAGCACTACGGTTACTTCGCCCGCTTCCAGCAATCTTTTTGCTTCTTTTTTTAAGTTGTTTTCAATCTGCTTGAAATCAGTCATGCCTTCTCCCGAAGCTCATCTATCTTTAGCTTTTGTTGAGGACCAAGCTCTTTTATCTGCGCGGTAAATTCCTCCACCACTTCCGCGAACTTATTGCCCTCCGAAGCGGAAATCCATTCCACACGGAATCTTCCCGGCTCCAATCCCGCAAACTCCAGGATTTTTTTTGTCACGGCCAGTCTTCTTCTAGCGTAAAGATTTCCCGTATTATAGTGGCAGTCACCGGGATGACAACCGCCCACCAGCACACCGTCCGCGCCGAGCTGAAACGCGCGGAAAATAAACGAAGGATTAATGCGGCTGGAACACATAACCCGAACCACCCGGAGATTCTGCGGATAATGCAGGCGGGTTGTTCCTGCCAAATCAGCGCCGGTATAAGTACACCAGTTACAGGCGATGCCCAGTATTTTTGGCTTAAATGACATAAAAACCTTTCTTCCGAAATCCTTATTCCAATTTTAAATTGTCATTGCGAGCGAAGCGAAGCAATCTAAATCTTTAAGAGATCGCCGCGTCGCTATGCTCCTCGCGATGACAAGAACGTAATATTAAAACTCCATTAAGCCTTCTATCTCAGCCAATACCTGCTCATTAGTAAAGTGCCGCGCGATAATCGCCGAGGTCGGGCAAACAGAGGCGCACAGACCGCAGCCTTTACAGAGCGCTTCGTTAATTTCAGATACACCTTTGTCATAATTAAAAGACGGGGCTCCGTAAGGACACACGCGCACACAGTTCTGACAGCCGCAACATGAGGCCGGATTAACCATTGCCGTTGTGGCTTCGAGCTCCATCTTTTCCCTGGAAACAATCGTCAGTGCTTCCGCCGCCGCCCCGTTGGCCTGCGCCACCGTGTCGGGAATGTCTTTCGGGCTCTGGCAAACACCGGCAATAAAAACCCCTTCAGACATGGTAGATAAAGGCGCGAGCTTTGGATGCCGCTCCATGAAAAATCCATATTTATCCGTACTCAGATTAAAAAGCCTTGCGATATTTTTGGAATCTTCCCGCGGAATCATTGCCGGAGAGAGCACAACCATATCCACCGGCAACTGAACAAATTTTCCGGTAATGGTGTCTTCCGCCTCAACAATCAGACGCCCCGGCTCATCACCGTTTTCCGCCACGCGCGTACCTTTGCCGCGAATAAATTTAACATCTTCCTCAATGATGCGGTTGTAAAATTCTTCATNNNATATAAAACTGATAAACATCGGCGGATGTTTTTTCCTTGAACAGGTGGGCGAACTTGAGTGAATACATGCAACAGACGCGGCTGCAATGCTCGTAATTATTTTTATCACGACTGCCAATGCAATGCAAAATAGCGATGGCCTGCGGTTCTTTACCATCCCGCAGTGTCACTTTGCCGCCGGTAGGACCGGCGGAATTAAATAATCGTTCCACTTCGAGCGCACTGTACACGCCGGGGTATTTACCGTAACCGTACTGAACAAGAGGCATGGTATCCATCAAATTATAGCCGGTAGCGACAATGACCGCGCCGACCTTAACATCAATAAAAGTGTCTTGCTGTTCAAAATCAATCGCTTTCTGCTCACAGACTTTTTCACACAGGCGGCACTTGCCTTTCAGAAAATAAGTGCAGGCATCCTGGTCGATAACCGGTTTTTGCGGCACGGCCTGCGGAAAAGGAATATGAATAGCCTTGCGTTTGACCAACCCCTCATCCCACTCGGCAATTCCCTTACCGGGACATTTTTCCGTGCAGGCCAAGCATGCATTGCATTTATCGTGGTCAACATAGCGGGACTTCTGCCGGATTTTTATATCAAAATTACCCACAAAACCTTTGACTTCACTAATTTCACAATAGGTCATCAACGTAATATTTGGATGCTGCAAAACAGCGTCCATCTTGGGGGTAAGAATACAGGCAGAGCAGTCCAGCGTGGGAAAGGTTT
>DIEW01000011.1 GCA_002418825.1 Syntrophaceae bacterium UBA5764
TTCCGCAAGACCCTTGATGAAGGACGAGCAGGTGATGACGTCGGTTTGCTTTTGAGAGGCATCAAGCGCGAGGAAGTGGAAAGAGGGCAAGTTATTGCCAAACCGGCCTCCATTACTCCGCACACAAAATTTGAAGCTGCCGTTTACGNNTGACCAAGGAAGAAGGCGGACGTCATACCCCGTTCTTCTCCGGATACCGTCCACAGTTCTATTTCCGGACGACAGACGTTACCGGTGTGGCGACATTACCGGAAGGTGTGGAAATGGTCATGCCCGGCGATAATGTTAATGTAAAAGTGGAGCTGATTACCCCCATTGCGATGGAAGAGCAGCTGAGATTCGCCATTCGTGAAGGCGGAAGAACAGTCGGTGCTGGCGTCGTAAGCAAGATCATTGAATAGAAACGGGAAATAGGTTGTCATAGCAATGAAAGACCAAAAGATTAGAATTAGACTCAAGGCTTACGACTACAAACTGCTGGATCGTTCTGTAGAAGAAATAGTTGAAACGGCAAAAAGGACCGGTGCGCGTGTCGCCGGTCCCATTCCTCTGCCTACGGAAATCAATAAATATTGCGTAAACCGCTCACCGCATGTAGATAAAAAATCCCGCGAGCAGTTTGAAATTCGCACCCATAAAAGATTAATTGATATCGTCGAGCCTACGCAGGCGACAGTAGATGCGTTGATGAAATTAGATCTATCCGCCGGAGTAGATGTGGAAATAAAAGCGTAGGTTTTAGTTTTTATGAACAGGGGAAATGGTTACAGTTATTACCGTTTTCCATGATAGTTTTTTTGGCTTTATTATATTTCTTGATAAGTTGGAAGATGATGATCAAAGGAATAATCGGAAAAAAGTTAGGCATGACCCAAGTTTTTGCGGAAGATGGGGCGGCAATTGGTATTACGGCAATTGAAGTCGAACCGTCGGTGATTGTGCAGGTGAAAACGAAAGAGAAAGACGGCTATGATGCCATACAACTAGGTTACGGACGCATAAAGCAGAAAAATGTAACAAAACCTCTGTTGGGTCATTTTAGAAAAGCAAATAAGGGGAACTTCAGGATACTGAAGGAAATTCCCGCGGAAGCAGGAAATTTTGAAGTAGGGCAAGAGATGACCACGGATATCTTTAAGCCTGGGGATTTTGTGGATGTTGTGGGAACGTCCAAGGGTAAAGGCTTTGCGGGCGTTGTGAAAAGGCATGGTTTCCGCGGGGGAAGGGCGTCACACGGTTCCATGTTTCATCGTGCACCAGGCTCCATTGGTGCCAGCGCGGATCCTTCGCGAGTTTTTAAGGGGACAAAGATGAGTGGTCAGATGGGTAATGTCAGAAAGACTGCACAGAATTTGCAAATCTGGCAGATTCGTCCTGAAATGAATTTGTTGCTACTGAAAGGTTCTATTCCCGGAAGCAAAAATGGTTTTGTATTGATTAGGCAGGCTAAGAAAAAAGGTGCGTAAGTCACTGGAGTTTTTAAAATGGCTGTAGCGGATGTTTTTGATATTGAAAAGAAAAAAGTTTCTCAAATAGAGCTCAATGATGCGATATTTGGTGTTCAGCCAAACGAGGTCGTTATTTATGATGTGGTGAAAATGCAATTGGCGGCACGTCGTTCGGGCACAGCAGCAACAAAAACGAGAAGCGATGTCAACGGCGGTGGTAAAAAACCGTGGCGACAAAAAGGTACGGGCAGGGCCAGAGTGGGCACGATCAGGTCGCCACTGTGGAGAGGCGGCGGTATTGTTTTCGGTCCGCATCCCCGCGACTATTCTTATAATGTGCCTAAGAAAATACGCAAACAAGCCTTAATCAGTGCGCTGAGCATGAAGCTGAAGCAGGACAAGATTTTAATAATCAAAGATTTTCCGATGGAAGAAATAAGCACGCGCAAGTTTAAAAATGTTGTTGATCTCTTTGAATTGAAAAAGGCGCTGCTTGTTCTGGATACAGAGAACGAAAAGCTGCAGAAATCATCACGTAACATGAAAAACGTTAAGGTAATAAAAACAGAAGGTATAAATGTTTATGATATTTTAAACCATGAACACCTGGTCCTTTTAGAGCCTTCGGTAAAGAAGATTGAGGGAGCATTACTGGCATAATGGAAACGTATCAGGTTATCAAAAAGATATTGATTACGGAAAAAAGCACTATTGTGCGGGAAGAGTCGAACAAGTATTTTTTTGAAGTTGATCGCCGCGCCAATAAGGTGGAAATCGGTAAGGCGGTAGAAAAACTCTTTAATGTAAAAGTTGTTGATGTAAACGTTATGCAGGTTTTGGGAAAAAAGAAAAGGATGGGTCGTTTGATCGGTCAAAAAAGATCATGGAAAAAAGCAATTGTGACCTTGGTTGCCGGCAGCCGTATAGAAATCGCGGAAGGCGTATAAAAAATATTTTGGAGATTTTGAGATAATGGCAATCATAAAATATAAGCCAACATCACCGGGCAGAAGATTTCAAAGTGTTTCTGATTTCACGGAGATAACTTCTGCCGAACCATTGAAGGGTTTGCTGAAGCCTTTGAAAAAAACCGGCGGAAGAAATTCTTATGGGCGTATTACTGCCAGGCATGTTGGTGGTGGGCACAAAAGGAAATATCGTGTGATTGATTTTTGTCGGGGTAAAGAAGATATTCCGGCAAAAGTTGCGGCGATAGAATATGACCCCAACAGAACGGCGCGGATTGCACGGCTCAATTATCGTGATGGTGAAAAGAGATACATTATCGCTCCGTCGCAGGTAAGTGTTGGAGATGTGATTGTGAGTGGCGAAAAGGCGGATATCAAGCCGGGGAATGCGATACCGTTAAAGTACATTCCCTTGGGTTCATTAATTCATAATGTGGAATTGAAAGTTGGTCGGGGAGGGCAATTGATCCGTTCAGCGGGGGCTTACGGGCAGCTGATGGCTAAAGAGGGAGATTATGCCCAAATAAGACTGCCTTCGGGTGAAGTACGCAGTGTATTTAGTGAGTGCATGGCGACTATCGGGCAAGTGGGTAACAACGAGCACGAAAATATCAGTCTTGGTAAAGCTGGAAGGAAAAGATGGTTAGGCAGGCGTCCTCATGTGCGCGGAGTAGTAATGAATCCGGTGGATCATCCGATGGGCGGAGGAGAAGGGAAATCGTCCGGCGGTCGGCATCCATGTACACCATGGGGTATTCCGACTAAGGGACATAAGACCCGTAAAAACAAAAGAACAAATAAATACATAATTAAAAGAAGAGGTAAATAAGAATTGGCACGTTCGATCAAGAAGGGTCCTTATATTGATGAAAAACTTTTGGCCAAGGTCAGGAAAATGGAGGTTGAAGGTTCCAAGAATGTTATCAAGACCTGGTCACGGCGTTCGACAATTACCCCGGAACTGATTGGTCATACATTTGCCGTGCATAACGGAAAGAAGTTCATCCCGGTATATGTAACGGAAAACATGGTTGGACATAAACTGGGAGAATTTGCCCCGACAAGAACATTTTATTCACATTCAGGAGATCGCAAAACAAAAGTACGCACCGCTTAAAGCGGGTTTTGCCTGATAATTTTGGAGTTTATTGGGAAATGGAAGTAAAAGCAGTCGCAAAATACATAAGAATGTCGCCGCAGAAAGTTCGGTTGGTTGTTGACTTAATCCGGGGTAAGGGAGTCCAAGAGGCCAACAATATTCTGCTTTATACCCGGAAATATGCGGCAGGAGTGGTGGCCAAAGTTTTGAAATCCGCAATGGCCAATGCCGCTCAAAATCCCAATATTGATGAAAATATTCTTTACGTAAAAGCGATATACGTTGATCATGGTCCCACATTAAAAAGATGGCGGGCAAGGGCGCAGGGAAGGGCAGCAGGGATCAAAAAAAGAACGTCACACATTACCGTTGTTTTGGATGAAAGGTAAGGAGGTACAAAATTGGGTCAGAAGGTCAACCCGGTAGGATTGAGACTGGGCTACATTAAAAAGTGGCAGTCCATTTGGTTTGCCGATAAAAGTTACAGCGATATGCTGCACGAGGACATGCAGATCAGAAAATATCTTAAGAAAAAACTTTATCATGCCAGTATTTCTAAAATTGAAATAGAACGGGCGGCCAACAAGGCCAAGGTAAATATTTATTCAGCGCGGCCCGGTGTGATTATCGGGAAAAAGGGTTCGGAAATAGAGAAACTCAAGACGGATATTGAGAAATTTTCCAAATCTGAAATTATCGTAAATATTTTAGAGGTTCGCAAACCGGAAGTTGATGCGCAACTGGTTGCAGAAAATGTGGCCATGCAACTGGAAAGAAGGGTGGCCTTCCGCAGGGCGATGAAAAAATGTGTGGGCTACGCTTTGAAATTCGGTGCCAAAGGCATTAAAATTACTTGCTCCGGAAGATTGGGCGGCGCGGAAATGTCACGTTCGGAATGGTATCGAGAAGGAAGAGTTCCTTTGCATACATTGCGTGCTGATATTGATTACGGTTTTGCCGAAGCTCATACTGCCTACGGGCTTATTGGAGTAAAAGTGCTTGTTTTCCATGGCGAAGTTTTACCGGAAAGAACCGACAAAACCAAAGTGGCAGCTTGAATGAGAATAAATGCCTCATGTGATTTGGAGTTTTGCTTATGTTAATGCCAAAAAGGGTAAAGTATAGAAAGGCGCAAAAAGGCCGCATGGGAGGTAAAGCAACCAGGGGTTCTTCTGTCGCTTTTGGGGATTACGGTCTACAGGCTGCCGAATGTGGTTGGCTCACCGCTCGGCAGATTGAAGCGGCGCGTATTGCCATGACTCGCCATGTGAAACGCGGCGGCAGGATTTGGATTAGGGTATTCCCTCATAAACCGGTAACAAAAAAACCGGCGGAAACCCGTATGGGAAAAGGGAAAGGCGCCCCGGAGGGCTGGGTAGCTGTAGTCAAGCCGGGAGCGGTATTGTATGAAATGGAAGGTGTGACAAAAGAAATAGCCAAGGAGGCTTTTCGTTTGGCGGCCCATAAGTTACCCATAGCCACGAAGTTTTTAGCCAGGGAGACATCCGATGAAAATTAAGGATATCAGAAACATGGACGTCGACGAGCTTAAGAGGAAGAATAGTGACCTGATGGAAGAGCTCTTGCGGTTGCGGATTCGACATGCTTCGGAAAGAATTGAATCGACAGCTATGCTTGGAAAATTGCGCAGGGATGTTGCACGTATCAAAACGGTACTAAAAGAGAAGGAGGCCTCGATTTATAAAAATGGGTGAGCGGGGGGGTAATAAACGTACGATTAAAGGCGTAGTGGTCAGCGATAGGATGGATAAAACCATTATCGTTAAAGCTGAACGGCTGGTAAAACATCCTGTTTTTCATAAATATGTGCGGCGTCATGTGAAATATAAAGCTCATGACGAGAAGAATCTTTGCAAAATTGGTGATACGGTAGTCATTATTGAAACACGGCCGATAAGCAAAGATAAACGTTGGCGTATGCTGGAAATTACAGAGAGAGCAAAATAGGTGTTCGGCGAGTAAATGGTTTTGGTGGGAGTTAATTGCTTATGATTCAGATGCAGACTATATTAAATGTTGCGGATAATTCAGGTGCCAAGAAGGTAGCCTGCATTAAAGTGCTTGGCGGGTCAAAACGCCGTTATGCTAGCCTTGGAGATGTAATTGTTGTTTCTGTTAAGGAATCGATTCCCAACTCTAAAGTGAAAAAAGGCGATGTGACCAAAGCGGTTATTGTGCGCACAGTAAAAGAAGTTAAGAGACCGGACGGCACATATCTTAAGTTTGACGATAATTCGGCGGTTTTGATTACTAACCAGATGGAGCCGATTGGAACAAGAATATTTGGACCGGTGGCGAGGGAATTGAGGGCAAAGCAGTTTATGAAAATTATCTCTTTGGCGCCCGAGGTTTTATAACAGTTTTTGATGGGGTAAGTAATGGGTTTAAGTAAATTCAAGAAAGGCGACATGGTTAAAATTATTTCCGGAAAAGACAAAGGAAAAACCGGCAAAGTGCTGAAAACCATTCCCGATAAAGATAGATTGGTGATAGAAAAGATAAATCTTATTAAGAAACACAAAAGACCGGATCAGAAATCCAAGGGCGGTATACTGGAAAAAGAAGGATCGGTTCATGTTTCTCAGGTCGGCTTGTTATGCGGTAAATGCAACACCGCGGTTAGAATAAGAAATAAAAAGCTGGAAGATGGCAACAAAGTTCGTATTTGTGCCAAATGCGGCGATGTCATTAATGTGGGTTAAAGGAAAATGGCGCGATTAAAAGATTATTACTTAAAAAATGTAGTCCCGGCCTTAACGAAGGAATTCAATTACAAAAATCCTATGCAAGTACCCAAGATGGAGAAAATTGTTGTTAATATGGGCTTGGGCGAAGCCATTCAAAATGCTAAGATTATTGATAATGCCGTGCAGGAGTTGGCAATGATTACTGGGCAGAAACCGGTTGTTACGAAGGCAAAAAAATCGATAGCAACTTTTAAATTAAGACAAGGCATGTCCATTGGTTGTTGTGTTACTTTAAGAAAGAACATTATGTATGAATTTTTCGACCGCCTCGTGAATGTTGCTCTGCCCAAAGTCAGGGATTTTCGCGGCATTTCTGCAAATGCTTTTGACGGGAGAGGAAATTTTTCCATCGGATTGCAGGAACAAATAATTTTCCCGGAAATAGATTATGATAAGGTGGAAAAAATAAAGGGCATGAATATTACCATCGTAACCACAGCAAAAACAGATGAAGAAGCAAGATCCTTATTAAGGCTCTTGGGTGTTCCTTTTAAGAATTGAACGTGAAATTCAGAGGGAGTCAGTGTGGCAAAGAAGTCGTTAATTGCGAAGGCAAAAAGGAAAAAGAAATTTTCTGTAAGAGAATATAATCGCTGTCCGCTTTGCGGACGCCCGCGAGCTTATTATAGAAAGTTTGATATGTGTAGAATTTGTCTGAGAAAGCTTTCCCTTCAGGGCGAGCTTCCTGGAGTGATAAAATCAAGCTGGTAATTTTGGTTTAAGGAGAAAATGAATGGGGATGACCGATCCTATCGCCGATATGTTGACGAGAATCAGAAACGCGAATAAGACTCGTTTCCCAAGTGTTAACGTTTATGCGTCTCAAATGAATGTTAATATAGCAAAGGTGTTAAAAAAATGCGGCTATATAAACGGATATGATAAAGTGAAGGATGGAAAAGGGCGGCAGGCCTTGAAAATAACGCTGAAGTATGCCGATGCAAAACGAGCCGTAATTACGAATATCAAAAGAGTCAGCAAACCGGGGCGGAGGGTTTATGTCTCTTCTGATAAGATTCCAAAAACATTAAACGGTTATGGTATTTCCATACTTTCCACTTCGCGCGGTGTGATTACAGATGAAGAAGCAAGGCAACTGAATGTTGGTGGAGAAGTCCTTTGTCAGGTTTGGTAATTAACGCGAAACACTTTACGGGAGTTTTTTGATGTCGAGAATAGGTAAAAAACCGGTAACATTTTCAAAAAATGTAAAAGTCAGCCAGAAGGGCAGAGAGGTTAATGTTGAAGGACCGAAAGGATCTTTATCCTCGATGCTGCCCGATGGTATATCCATGACGATAAACGATGGTCATCTGGTCGTGGAAAGAAAATCAAACGAAAGAACTGCCCGTTCCTATCATGGGCTGGCCCGGACCTTAATTGAAAATATGGTAGAAGGTGTCAGCAATGGTTTTGAAAAACGTCTGGAAATATCTGGTGTTGGATATCGTGCGGAATTAAGTGGCCGTGACCTGAAATTGGTTTTGGGGTTTTCTACTCCTGTACAATACAGTATCCCCAAAGGGATTGATGTGAAAGTAGATAAGCAGACCAGTGTAATAATTTCCGGAATTGACAAACAGTTGGTGGGTCGTGTGGCTGCGGAAATTAGAGCGCTAAAGAAGCCCGAACCTTACAAAGGTAAAGGAATTAAGTATGCCGGTGAGTACATCAAGCGTAAGGCGGGTAAATCTGCCGCCGCGTAATTTGGCAAATGGCATATAAATTTATTTGTCTAGATCGAAAGAGGTAGAAAAGTTGGCTTCCAAGAAGACATTAAAGATACGGTCAAGAAGAGAAAAAAGGGTAAGAAGTAAGATTAAAGGTACTAAGGAAAGGCCACGGTTATGTGTTTTCCGTAGTGATAAACATATTTATGTCCAGGCCATCAATGACGTTCAGGCAACAACATTGGCGACAGCGTCAACTTTGTGTAAAGAAGCAGCGGATAAAATAAAAGACAAGAAAAAAACTGAAGCCGCAGGAGAGGTGGGCAAACTGATTGCCCAGCGTTTGATTTCTATCGGTATTGATAAAGTTGTTTTTGACCGGGGAAGATTTCTGTATCACGGCCGTGTTAAGGCTTTGGCTGAAGCGGCACGCCAAAGTGGCCTGAAATTTTAGAAGTGGGTTTATTTCAAAATATATATGGTAAGGGAAGAATCGTTGGATAAAAAAGACATTAAGGATGTTGAGCTTCTGGACAGGGTAATCTCCATCAACCGAACAGCGAAAGTTGTTAAGGGAGGCAGAAGGTTTCGTTTTAGTGCCATAGTTGTTGTGGGCGATGGGAAGGGTATGGTTGGTACTGGTTTGGGCAAAGCACATGAAGTTCCCGAAGCTATTCGCAAGGGAATGGAAATGGCCAAGAAAAACATGGTGAAAGTTTCTATAACTAACAAGACGATTCCTTATGAGGTTATTGGCAGTTATGGTGCGGGGAAAGTATTGCTGAAACCGGCATCAGAAGGAACAGGATTGATTGCCGGTGGTGCCGTAAGAGCCGTTTTGGAAGTGGCAGGCGTCAGTAATGTTTTAACCAAGTGCCTTGGCTCTCATAATCCGCATAACTTGGTTAAGGCAACGCTGGATGGTCTTTGTCAGTTAAAGGACCCGGAAGAAATTGCCGCGCAGCGAGGCAGGTAGTAGTTATACGGATGATGCAAAGAGGTGTTATAAAGTGGGAAAAAAGTTGAAAATAAAAATGGTCAGAAGTGTAATCGCGCGTCCTGAAAAACAAAGAAAAATTCTGCGCGGTATGGGGCTTAACAGATTAAACAGATGTGTGACGCTAGATGATACTCCGCAGGTTCGCGGTATGATAGATAAGGTTATTCATTTAGTTTCTGTCGAAGAAATCAAGGGGTAGGATATGGACTTGAGTTCATTGCAGGCACCTGCGGGGGCGATAAAGAAAAGAAAACGAGTTGGACGGGGCGAATCTTCTGGCTGGGGAAAAACAGCGGGTCGGGGAAATAAAGGACAAAAGGCCCGTTCCGGTGGAAAAATTAGAGCTGGTTTTGAAGGAGGTCAGATGCCTCTTTCGCGCAGGCTGCCCAAAAGAGGCTTTCGCAATCCCTTTCGGGAAAAGTATATTGCTGTAAATATTACGGATATATGTCGCAAATTTTCCAGAGGAGCGGTGATTGACGAGAAAACCCTTTTAGCCAGCGGTTTGTTAAAGAAAAAGGGCGAAAAAGTTAAAATTTTGGCCAAAGGAGATATTGATTTCCCCGTGACGGTAAAGTTGGCAAAAATTAGTCAGGCGGCGAAAGAGAAAATAACCGCGGCGGGCGGATCTGTTGAAGAGGTAATCTAAATTGCTAGAAGGACTCGGCGGCGTTTCTAAAATACCTGAATTACAAAGAAGGATTTTATTCACTGTTCTTCTTTTAGCCGTTTATAGAATCGGCGTTTACATACCGACGCCAGGGATAGACAATGTTGCACTGATGGCCCATTTTGAACATGCCCGTGGTTCTTTATTCGGTTTAATGGATATGTTCGCCGGCGGAGCTTTCAGTAATTTTTCCATTTTTGCATTGGGCATTATGCCCTACATCAGTTCTTCCATTATATTGCAGCTCTTGACAGTTGCAGTGCCTCACTTGGAAAGGCTTTCCAAGGAAGGCGAGTCCGGGCGCCGTAAAATTACGCAGTATACGCGCTATGGGACCATCGGTTTGAGCATGATACAGGGATTTGGAATTGCCTGGGGTCTACAGCACATGGCATCTCCTTCTGGAGCGCCGATTGTTTTACAAATAGGCTGGTCTTTCATTTTTATGACAATTATTACACTGACATCGGGCACAGCATTTCTCATGTGGTTGGGTGAAACAATTACGGAAAAAGGTATTGGCAATGGAATTTCGTTGATTATTTTTGCCGGAATTGTTTGCCGGATGCCCGCGGCTATCGGCAATACTTACCAACTTATTACGGCGGGTGAATTAGGAGTTCTGGTCATTTTATTGCTTTCGGTTATGATGGTACTGGTGATCGGCGCCATCGTTTTTGTGGAAGGGGGCCAGCGTCGAATTCCAGTTCAATACGCCAAAAGAATAGTGGGACGTAAAATGTATGGTGGGCAGACTACGCATCTGCCTTTGAAAATTAATTCCGCGGGCGTAATACCGCCGATTTTTGCGTCTTCGGTGATAATGTTTCCGGCAACTATTGCTAATTTTGCGCAAGAAGGATGGCTGAAAAAGATATCCGGCTATTTGATTCCGGGTAACTTCGGGTACGAGATTCTTTACGTTGCGCTTATCTTTTTCTTTTGTTTTTTTTACACGGCGGTAACGATTAAGCCTGATGATATGGCTGATAATATGAAGAAATTCGGCGGTTTTGTTCCGGGAATTCGTCCGGGAAAGAAAACAGCAGAATATATTGAGGAAATATTGGAGAGACTAACTTTCAGCGGAGCCATTTATGTTTCGATTATCTGTGTCTTACCCAGTATTCTGATTGGTCAGTTTAACATACCTTTTTATTTTGGCGGTACTGCATTGCTGATTGTCGTTGGTGTGGCGATGGATACGGCCGGTCAAATTGAGTCTCATTTGTTGACCAGACAATATGAGGGATTTATAAAAAAGGGACATCTCGCCCGTAGGAGATAGAGGGAATATTTATTTCTTGGCTGATGGTGATTTTAAAACTACCGGAAGAAATTGAAAAAGCACGGGCAAGCAATAAAATTGTTGCCGAAATTTTAAATAAAATAAAAGAAAAGGTGAAACCAGGGATAAAAACAAAAGATTTAAATAAGCTGGCGGAAGAAATAGCAGATAAAAGGGGGGCCAGACCAGCGTTCAAAGGGTACCGGGGTTTCCCATACGCACTGTGCACTTCAGTCAACGAAGAGGTCGTGCATGGTATGCCTTCTGACCGCGTGCTGGTTGAAGGAGATATCATTGGTCTTGACTTTGGTATTTATTATAAAGGTTTTTTTGGTGACGCCGCTGTAACGCTACCCGTTGGCAAAATTTCTCATAATGCGGCGAGGTTGATTGAGGCAACCAAAAAAAGTTTACACGAAGGGATAGCACAGGCGAGGACTGGAAATCGATTAGGAGCAATATCAGCGGCCGTACAAAACACGGTTGAGGCAAGTGGTTTTTCCGTGGTCAGGGATTATGTGGGGCACGGCATTGGAAAAAATTTGCATGAAGATCCGCAGATTCCTAATTTTGGAAAGAAAGACCGGGGAATTGAATTAAAAAGTGGCATGATATTGGCGATAGAGCCTATGGTCAATGAAAAGGATTATAAGGTAAAAGTTTTACAAGATGGCTGGACAGTAGTAACGGTAGACGGAGGATTGTCGGCCCATTTTGAGCATACCGTGGCTATTACCGATGATGGGCCGTATATATTAAGTGAAATTAATTAATCCTTTGGGGTGATAAGAGAGAAGCATGGCCAAAGAAGAAGCAATAGAAGTTGAAGGTAGGGTTATTGAACCACTACCGAATGCCATGTTCAGAGTCGAACTGGATAATGGGCATAAAGTTTTGGCCCACATCTCTGGTAAGATGCGGATGCATTTTATCAAGATATTGCCCGGCGATAAAGTTACTGTGGAACTTTCGCCGTATGATTTAACCAGAGGCAGGATTACATACCGAACCAAGTAAATTATCATGAGCGGTTATAAGGAGTTATAAGAGTGAAAGTAAGATCGTCTGTGAAGAAGATTTGTGAAAAGTGCAAAATAGTCAAACGCAAAGGCGTGTTGCGCGTGATTTGTGAAAATCCGAAGCACAAACAGCGTCAAGGCTAAAATTCAGGAGGTAAGATCAGGTGGCACGAATTTCAGGAGTTGATTTACCAAAAAACAAGCGAATGGAAGTCGCTTTAACTTATATTTACGGTATCGGTCGCACCAAGGCAAGACAAATTCTTAAAGATGCCAAAGTAAGTCCGGATACCAAAACAGACGAGCTTGCCGATTCGGAAATTTCAGCGATTAGGAATATCATCGATAAAGATCATAAGGTCGAAGGTGACTTGAGGCGTGAGATATCCATGTCCATAAAAAGGCTTATGGATATCGGAACATATCGTGGATTACGACATCGCAAAGGTCTTCCGGTAAGAGGGCAAAGAACACATACAAACAGCCGGACAAGAAAGGGCCCGCGTCGCACTATCGCAGGAAAGAAAAAGTAACGGAAATTTGCAGCCGGAGGGAAGATGGCGAAAACAGTAAGAAAAACAGGTAAGAAAAAAGAAAAGAAAAACATAACTGATGGTATTGCTCATATTCAATCGACATTTAACAATACGATCATTACGATAACCGATTTGGCGGGTAATGTAATTGCGTGGTCATCGGCGGGTATGCAGGGTTTTAAGGGCTCACGAAAAAGTACGCCTTTTGCCGCGCAAATGGCTGCGGAAGATGCTGTGCGTAAAGCAAAAGAACAGGGTATGCGTAAGGTGCAGGTATACATAAAAGGTCCGGGAGCGGGTAGGGAATCAGCGCTGCGTTCTTTGCAACTGGCGGGTCTTACGATTACCGTTATTCGTGATGTGACACCTGTTCCTCATAACGGGTGCCGGCCGCCCAAGCGCAGAAGAGTTTAAAAAAAGGATTAACAACGATAATTTTTGTAGGTTAAGGGAGGCATTTTTGGCAAGATATATAGATTCCTCATGTAGATTGTGTCGCCGTGAAGGATTAAAACTTTTTATTAAAGGCGACAGATGCTATTCGGAAAAATGTTCCTTCGAAAGAAGAGGTTACGCGCCGGGAGATCATGGCCAGTCGCATAAAAGGCAGCATTCCGATTACGGCGTCCAGTTGCGTGAAAAGCAGAAACTCAAGAGAATGTATGGCCTTTTGGAAAGGCAGTTTACGGAATATTTTGAAAAAGCAGATCGCCAAAAGGGCATTACCGGTACAAATTTGCTCATTTTTCTCGAAAGAAGAATGGATAACATGGTGTTCCGTATGGGGTTTGCTAATTCCAGGGTAGAGGCAAGACAATTAGTTACCCATGGTCATTTCTTGGTCAATGGTAAGCCAGTCAACATTCCTTCGTATCTGCTGAAGGCAGGAGATGAAGTCTGTGTCAAGGAAAGCAGTCGTAAAGTAACAAGAATTCTTTCGGCGATAGAAACGGTTGCCAGACGCGGTGTGCCCAACTGGTTGGAGTTGGATAAGGAAAATTTCAAAGCATCCATTAAAATGTTGCCGGTACGTGAAGATCTAACCATGCCGGTGCAGGAGCAACTGATCGTAGAGCTCTGTTCGAAATAAAAACAATTTTTTCGTTAACCAACTAAAAGGTGGGTTTAATTATGCAAAGGAACTGGTCAAGTTTAATTCGTCCCAAGCGCATTGACGTCGATAACGCTACACACACAGATTTTTATGGAGAATTTACTATTCAGCCTTTGGAAAGAGGTTTTGGTATTACTTTGGGAAATGCTTTAAGGCGGGTGTTGCTTTCTTCTATCCAGGGTGCGGCTATTGTTTCTGTGAAGATTGATGGAGTATTGCATGAATTTTCCACTCTTCCTGGAGTTAAAGAAGATATAACCGATATAATCTTGAACTTAAAGGGTGTCCGCTTTCGGTTAGGCCAGGCAAACGCCAAAGAAGTGCACCTTCAGGTGAATCGCCCCGGACAAATTACCGCCGGCGATATTATTACGGATAGCACAATAGAAGTTTTGAATCCGGAGCATCATATAGCGACGATATCAGGAGAGGGAAAATTCAACGCTTCGATGGTCGTTAAGATGGGAAGAGGGTATGTACCGGCGAAAAAGGAATTGGATCCCGACCAGCCTGAAGGAACAATTAATATCGATGCCATTTTTTCACCGATTAAAAAGGTGAATTATATTGTTTCTCATGCACGTGTCGGTCAAATAACCGATTATGATAAATTAGTGCTCGAAGTGTGGACAGATGGCTCTGTAAAACCGGAAGATGCGATTGCTTATTCGGCAAAAATATTGAAAAAACAATTAGATGTGTTTATCAATTTTGAAGAAGTGGAAGAAGAAGTTGAACCGGTGGTGGAAGATGAGAAAGGCGACATAAATAAAATATTATCGCGTTCCGTTGAAGATTTGGAACTTTCCGTTAGGTCGGCCAATTGTTTGAAGAATGCAGGAATTAACACGATTGGCGAGTTGGTGCAGAAGACAGAAGCAGAGATGCTCAAGACAAAAAATTTTGGTCGTAAATCGCTGAGTGAAATAAAGGACATTCTTAGCGAATATGGATTGACTTTTGGCATGAACTTGGATTCGACTTCCTAAACAGATAAATAGGGAAGAAAGCAGAAATTATTTAGCGATTAAATTATCAGGAAAGGAAAAGTCAAGGGATGTATCATGGTAAGGCAGGCAGGAAGTTAGGCAGAACATCCAGTCATAGAGAGTCCATGTTTCGCAACATGGTAACTTCTGTTATTAAACGTGAACGAATTCGTACGACGGATGCCAAGGCCAAAGAGCTTCGAAAAATAGCGGAAAAAATGATTACCCTGGGTAAAAGAGGCGATTTACACGCGCGCCGGCAGGTTTTGTCCTTTGTGCGGGATAAAGAAATGGTAAAAAAGCTTTTTGGTGAATTATCCGAACGCTATCGCGAACGCAATGGAGGATATACGCGGATAGTAAAAGCGGGGTATCGTGCCGGTGACAATGCGCCAGTTTCCATTTTAGAGCTTATATCTGATGAAAAGAAGAAAGAAAGAACGGAACTCAAGAGTAAAGCGAAGAAAAGGTCCGGCGGTAAAGCCGAGAATCCGGCGGGGGCGAAGACAACATCAAAAGCCAAAATAAAACCAGATAAATCAAAAAAAGATAAAAAAAAGGAAAAAGTTGAAGTAACTGAATAAATTATCCTAAGTATAGGGGATTTAAAAAGGCAGAGCCTTAAGGCTCTGCCTTTTTTGTTATTGTTTTTTTATATAAAAAAATGATACGTATCTTCTACCAGAAAAAATTATGGAGGTTTGACTATGGCAGAAAAGAAAATTGGCGAAGTCGTAAAATTTTTTGCAAAACCTTCCGTAGCGGCAGTTAAGATAGAGGAAGGCGAGTTGGCTGTCGGAGACAATATTAAATTTTCCGGCCACACCACCGATTTTACCGACGTGGTTCAATCAATGGAGGTTAATAATGTGTCGGTTCAAAAGGCAGTTGCTGGCGATTTTATCGGAATCAAGGTCTCTGATCGTGTGCGACCGGGTGATGAAGTGTTTAAGGTAATACCGGATTAAAGGAGAATAAACAATTCGCATTTTTTGCGGACGTAAAATTCAAAAACATTTGTAATCTGTTTATGCAGTATTCTCGATAAAGCCACTATGTCATTATTGATGTGGCAACATTTTGCACTTGTGCCTGCTAAAAAGATGAAAATCTAAAAATCAGTAAAAAATTGTCCTTATGAAAAGTGAGATAGCTGACGCAATAAGACTTAAACACTGCCCTGTAGCTCTTTTTTGGTCGAAAGAAAAGCCTCATGGCGCAATGCAATTTCAGGAGGGCAAGTGGGGCTGTGTCATGTGGCTGGCAATTCACGCGGCCAAAGGAAAAACCGCTGTGTCAGATGCCAAGACCTTCGGTTGCGTCGGCGGCGGTGTCGGTCTTGGTTTCGGCAATCAATACAAAAATTTTCCCGGCGGGGAAGAGGGATTTTGCTATTTCCTTTCGCGGGGCAATGAAAAAAGAGACGGCGGCAGCGAACTGGCTCAAAAGATAAAACCTTTTCTGCGTGATGAAGCATATGGTAACTTCCTTCACGGGGAGCGTTATATTAAATACCCCGAGCTGGTCAGTAAGTTTATCAAGAATCTGCCGATAACAGAAATTCCGCAACTTTATGTTGTTTTTAAGCCTTTAAGCGCAATTGATTTAAAAAAAGAAAAACCACAATCAATAATATTATTTGTAAATCCTGATCAGCTCAGCGCACTTGTCGTTCTGGCCAATTATGGTCGCGAAAGTAATGAAAATGTGATTATTCCCTATGCCGCGGGTTGCCAGACAATCGGTATTTATCCTTATCGTGAAGCGCAGACGTCAAAACCACGTGCGGTCGTAGGGCTGACAGATATTTCCGCGCGTGTTTATACCCGTAAACAGCTGGGAGACGCCAATTATATGACTTTTACCGTACCGTTGGCTCTATTTAAAGAAATGGAAAAGAATGTTGTAGATTCATTTTTGCAGCAGCATACCTGGCAGAGTTTACTTAACAAAGGCTAAAATGAGTGACACATAAGTTTCTAAATCTTTTTCTGACCAATAGGAAAACATTTTAATTTCGTGACGCAATCTGCAAAGAGAATACCCTCGAGTAATTATATAAAAATATTGATTACTTAGCAAAGGTATGCTAGTGGAAAAGCATCTAAATTAGAAGAATCCAAGCGCAATGACGAATGAAAAAATTTAATTATCTTAAATGTCTTGATAGCTTGAATATTGATGTTATGCGTTTTGGTTTGGAAGCAATTTCCGAACTTCTCTCGCGTCTGAATAACCCGCAAAATACATATAAGACAATTCTGGTAGCCGGTACTAACGGCAAAGGTTCGACCGCCACGATGATTGCATCAATATTGCAAAACGCCGGGTATCGTGTCGGTCTTTACACATCACCGCACCTCGTTGATGTCCGCGAAAGGATCGTGGTAAACGGTAAAATGATTTCTCGTGAGGATATTGGCCGTATAATCGCTTGTATAAAAAAAAAGAAAAATAATTCATTAACGTATTTCGAATTTCTTACCGCCGCCGCCTTTGTTTACTTTAGAAAGAAAAAAGTTGACGTTGCGGTTCTGGAAGTTGGTCTGGGCGGCAGGCTGGACGCAACAAACGTTTGCACCCCATTGGTCTCGGTGATCACCAATATTTCCCTTGAGCATACGGCTTATTTAGGAAAGACACTGGAATCAATAGCCGGAGAAAAGGGGGGTATTGTCAAACAAAAAGGCATTTGTGTTACGGCGGCAGGGCAAAAAAGGGTAATAAAAGTGCTTGAAAATATCTGCTTTCAGCGCCAGGCAAAAATATATAGACTGGGGCGTGACTTTGAAATCAGTAAACGAAAAAATGGATCTTTTGATTATTGCGGTATATTGCTTGATATATGCAAATTGTATATCGCGCTACGCGGAAATCATCAACTAGCGAATGCCGCGCTGGCTTTAGCTGCTGTTGAAGTTATCGCCAAGAAAGGATTTTCTGTTGATGAACAGGCGATCCGTAACGGCTTGAAGAATACGAAAATACCCGCGCGAATGGAAACCATTCGAAATGCCCCCCCTTTTGTTTTGGATGGAGCACATAATCCGGCAGGGATCAGAGCTTTGTGCCGAACACTTAAAAACGATTATATATACCGTCGGCTAATTTTAATTTTTGCCTGTCTTACCGATAAAAATTATGGGCAGATGCTAAAAAAAATAGCGCCAAGAGCTCATAAAATAATTTTGCCAGAGCTTAGGACTGGTCGCGCCGAAGCGCCTAATAATATTAAAAAAATAATCGATGAAATTGGCTGTGAAACGATCATCGTAAGAAATGTTTCTGGAGCGATTAAAGAAGCATTTTCCATTGCCTCAAAAGATGATTTGATTTGTGCAACGGGTTCCCTTTACCTGGCTTCAGAAATAAAACAAAAGTTTTCTAAAACCGGTTCTTATGATAAGAATCAATGAATTTTTAACAGAAAATCCAGGAGTGGTTTTTGATAAATAAATTTAATAATAAATTAATCATTTTCTGTCTCATTCTTGGGGTATTGTTTTTCGCTCATATCGATACATTTGCCGAGGAAAAAGAAGATAAAAAAGATTTTATCGAAATTGAAGCGGACAGTATGGATTATGACTATACCAATGACAGATACCACGCTCAGGGAGCGGTAGTAATAAACTACAAAGACATGCATTTGAATGCTGATGACGTAAATCTGGATAATAAAAGTAAAGTAGCCACAGCGCAAGGCAATGTGTTTTTAAAAATGGGGGAAGATTATCTTAAAGGGGATAAGGTTATTTTTAATATCGAAAATCAAACCGGCGTTGCTTATGAAGGACAGGTTTTTTATGAAAGAAATCATTTTTACGTAAAGGGCGATAAAATAGAGAAGAAGGGGGAAAACACTTATTTCATTGAACAGCCAAGAGCCACAACTTGTGATGGAGAATCACCGGACTGGGAAATAGCCGGCTCGGAGATGGATGTGACTATTGAAGGTTATGGTAAGGTGAAAGATGCCCGTTTCCTTACGAAAGGGCTGCCGATTTTTTATTCTCCCTTCGTACTTTTCCCCGCCAAGACAAAAAGGCAATCAGGATTTTTGTTACCTTATTTATCTTATTCCAGAAGTAAAAATGGCGCGGATATTGAAATTCCTTTTTTTTGGGCAATTTCTCCTCAAATGGACGCGACATTTTATCAGAGATACATGGAGAAGAGGGGATACAAGCAAGGCGTGGAATTTAGATATTTTTGGGGGGATCATTCGTTTGGTACCTGGTACGGCGATTTCATGGAAGATGGCGCTCATAATGTGGAGGCACTCGACACCAGAGCAGACCGTGAGCACGAAGGTAGATTGAGACGATGGTCTTTTTATATTAACCACCAGACTAACTTTTCTGAAGATTTTTATGCCCGGGCTGATTTATACAAGGTTTCCGATAAATGGTATTTTAAAGATTTTGACAGCCATAATTATTATTTGGATCATTATGCCAGAAACGAAGAAGATCTGTTCAGGAAAATCCCCTTTAAAGGTGACGAGTCTCTGCGTTTGTTGGAATCTACCGCGCGTGTATACAAAGGATGGTCAAATTACAATTTGACGGGTTTAGTAAATTATACTCATGATTTTGCCCCTGCGACCAATGATGCGACCTTGCAGAAATATCCGGAGATTATTTTAACGGGAATTAAGCAGCCTCTTCTTTCCACACCTCTTTATTATGAATTAAAAGGCACATATGATTATTTCTATCGCGCAGAGGGTCATAAAGGCCATTTATTTGACTTTAATCCTGCTGTTTCGCTGCCCATAGATATTGGCGGCTTTATGAAAATTACGCCGCAATTTGAGCTAAAGCAAACTGCTTGGATGCGCGAAGATAATGAAATGGTAAGTGTAAATAAAAACGGCAAAATAGTGTCGTGGGGTGACAATAAAGGAAACGGAAATTTTACTACATATACAGCTTCAATAACTGCCAGTTCTCTGTTGGCTCGTGTATTTGATATCAACATGTTCAGCTGGGAGAAAATCAGACATGAAATCAGGCCAGAGTTATCTTACGCCTATACGCCAAATGTTAACCAAGATTATATTCTTGATTACGTGCCCTTGCTTAAGGAACAGAACGGGGTCACTTGGGCGTTGACCAATACATTAATGGCCAAAATAAAAGCTGATGAGGAAATTGGTGAGGACGCAGATTCAAGTATAGACACGGACACAGATATAAGGCGACATGTAGACACTGACCAAGAGACGAACACAGGCATAGATATATCCGCGGATACAGTGGAAGATAAATATACTTATCTTGAATTTTTAAGATTAAAGGTTTTCCAGACCTATGATATTAATGAGGCAAAAAGAAAAATAGAAGCTATTGGAGATAAAAGGCATCCTTTTTCAGACCTTGGTATCGAGTTTGACTTAAATCCTCATAAATACTTATCATTTAGGGCACGTAATGTGTATGATGTTTATAGTGGTTGGAAAGAAACGAATTATGATTTATCTCTCAGTGATTGGCGTAATGACAAGATTACGGTTGGTTACCGCTATACTGATTCTGATCTGGCCACTGATTCTATTCGGACAGTTTTTCTTTCTGTCCAGGCAATAATTACCGATGATCTTGTGGCCCATTATCATTTAAGCCGGGATCAATTGCGTGCCCGAACAAATGACAGTACCATAGGTTTTACCTATTATAGCCAGTGCTGGAGTTTCGGAGTGGATTACGAGCGAACCCATGACGATGAAAGGTTTATTATTAGGGTATCGCTGTCCGGATTAGGTGAAATGCTATAAAAATGTAGTTATTTGTATGTTTTAGGTGTTGTGAAAGATTAATGATGACGTAAGATTACTTAATTTTAAGTAACAAAATTCAATATTTTCCTTGACAAACGAAGATGAATTGCATAAATTTCAACGTTCATTTATAAAAAAACATGGTGGTTTTAAAATGAAAAAGACATATGTGGCGAAGACGGGAGCGGTGGACAAAGATTGGTACATCGTCGATGCTTCGGATAAAATATTAGGTAGGTTGGCCAGTGAAGTGGCGCTTCGTTTACGGGGTAAGCATAAGGCTGTTTATACTCCGCATGTTGATGCGGGTGATTTTGTTGTAGTTGTTAATGCCGAAAAAGTTAAGTTGACGGGGAAAAAGCTAACTGACAAAATTTATTATTCATACTCTGGTTATCCTGGCGGTTTACGTGAAACTCCTGCCGGGAAAATGCTTGCTGAAAAACCGGAAAAAGTTATCCGCATGGCCGTTGCCGGTATGTTGCCAAAAAATAATCTGGGCAGAAAGATGCTCAAAAAGCTGAAAGTTTATTCCGGCAATATCCATCCGCATGAAGCTCAGTGCCCACGTGTTTTGTCTTTATAAAGTGACTGGATTATATAATATTTATTTTCAATAAATTGGAGAGGTTATGTCCGAACAACGTTATTATGCAACCGGTAAAAGAAAAAGCGCTATTGCCCGCGTTTATATGAAGACAGGCAGTGGTAATATTGTGGTAAATAAAAGAAACTTTGATGAGTATTTTACACGTCCCAGTTTGAAAATGGTCATCAAACAGCCTTTGGAAATTACAGGTAAAAAAGATCAGTTTGATTTTTACGTAAATGTGATTGGCGGCGGCGTTGCCGGTCAGGCGGGGGCAGTAAAGCACGGAATATCAAAAGCTCTATTGGAATATGATGCCGAGCTACGTCCGATTTTGAAAAAAGCGGGTTTTTTGACCAGAGATGCCCGCGTAAAGGAAAGGAAAAAATACGGGCAGCCGGGAGCGCGGAAACGATTCCAATTCTCTAAACGTTAATTTTGGCAGGGGGGGCTTCAGGCTCCCCTTTTTTTTGGGGGATTTTTTATGAAGAAGGCAGCGATATATGGGGCCAGCGGTTATACGGGACTGGAACTGATAAGAATTTTGCTTAATCATTCGAATGTAGAATTAACGGCGGTGACTTCGCGTCGGTTTGACGGGTTGACGGTGGCAGAGGTGTTCCCGGCTTTATCTGGCTTGACTTCTTTGAAGTATCAAAACGCAACGCCTCAGAAGATAGCTTCTGTATGTGACGTCATTTTCCTGGCTCTTCCCCATGGTGTTTCCATGGATATAGCGCCGCATTTTGTTGGTGCGGGGAAAAAAGTTATCGATTTGAGCGCTGATTATCGTCTGCGGGATGTTAAAGAATACGAATCCTGGTACGTTCCTCACAAAAGCAGCAGTCTTTTGTCAGAAGCAGTGTATGGACTTCCTGAACTGTACCGAAAGCAAATAAAGAAATCTGTGCTTGTAGCCAATCCCGGCTGCTACCCCACCAGCATCATTTTGGGCTTGGCACCGGCTCTCAAAGACAAATTTTTGGAAGTATCCAGCATTATTGCTAATTCGGCTTCCGGAGCAAGTGGTGCGGGACGAGAACCGCAAATAGGTTCACTTTTTTGTGAAGTTGAAAACGGATTTAAGGCTTATAAGGTCGGAAAACACCGGCATACCCCGGAAATCGAGCAGGAGTTACGGATACTAGCCGGTAAAAAATTTAATATTACCTTCACGCCGCATTTGTTGCCGGTGAAAAGGGGGATTCTTAGCACAATTTACGCAACACTGGGGGAAAATATATCATTGGAAAGATTACACGAAGCTTATTGCTCGTTTTACGCTGAGGAAAAATTTGTGCGGATTTGTCCCCTAGGCGAGTATCCCAATATTTCTTCTGTTTGCGGCTCCAATTATTGTGATATTGGTGTATGCATTGATAAGCGCACAAACAGGGCAATTATTGTTGTAGCTGTTGATAATTTAATCAAAGGCGCAGCGGGGCAAGCCGTGCAAAATATGAATATAATGTACGGCTTCGATGAAGATGCCGGTTTATGCAATGTTCCTTTGTATCCCTGATGGAAGTAGTGTGAAGAAACATGTCTCAGAAAATATACAACAGCGCGACAAGAAGAAAAGAAATTTTTAAAACTATCCAGGAAGGCAAGGTGGGTATTTATGTTTGCGGCATTACGGCGTATGACATTTGTCACATAGGACATGCCCGCTCGGCCGTGTTTTTTGATGTTGTTGTCCGGCATTTACGCTCACGCGGTTACCACGTAACTTACGTAAAAAACTTTACTGATATCGACGATAAAATAATTGAGCGTGCCAAGAAAGAAGATCTCCCTATCGGAGAAATATCGGAGCGGTATATTGCGTTGCATAATGAAGATATGGCTTCTCTAAATGTTCAGCCCCCCACATTAACGCCTAAGGCAACCGAACACATTCAAGACATGATCGAATTAATTAGTATTCTGATGGAAAAGGGGTATGCATATTGTGTGCAGGGGAATGTCTATTTTTCTGTCGAAAAATTTTCTTTATACGGGATACAATCGGGGAGAAATCTTGAGGAAATGGTTGCCGGCGCGCGCGTAGATGTTAATGAGGAGAAAAATAATCCGCTCGATTTTGCTCTCTGGAAGGTGAGTAAACCGGGTGAACCTTCTTGGGAAAGTCCATGGGGTAAAGGACGTCCCGGATGGCACATAGAATGTTCTGCCATGAGCAGGCGTTATTTAGGCGATACTTTTGATATACATGGTGGTGGCGAAGACTTGATTTTTCCGCACCATGAAAATGANNAATCCCAGGCGGCAACGGGAAAGCCGCCCGCCAATTACTGGATGCATAACGGTTTCGTCAGAGTAAACGCCGAGAAAATGTCTAAATCCCGAGGCAATTATTTCTCGATCCGAGAAATTTTAAAAGCGCATCATCCAGAAGTTGTCCGTCTTTTTATTTTACAAAGTCATTATCGCAGTCCTGTTGATTTTTCCGAAAAGTCTTTGACTGAAGCCAGGATATCATTGGTACGCTGCTACACGGCATTGAAAGCACAAAAGGAAATAAAGGCCGCATTACCTGTTGTTGATACTGGGGGCAGCCAAAACATGTCCGCAAAAACAAAAAAATTTATCCAATCATTGCGGGAATTGGGCAATAAGTTCGGTGATGCCCTCGATGATGATTTCAACACCGCCAAGGCTTTGGGTTATGTTTTTGAATCGGTGCGACTTTTGAATAATTATTTTATTGCTGAAAAGAATGCGTCACCTGAAGATAAAGCCAATGTATTGAAAACATCAAAGGAGCTGTTTGCATATTTCGGCTCAATCTTGGGTGTTTTCCAGGAGGATCCAAGCAATTTTTTTATTTTCGACAAGGAAAAGGAATCGTTTAAAAGAGGGTTAAGTATAGAGAAAATTGAAAAATTGATTGAGGAAAGAAAAGCCGCCCGCATGGCTAAAAACTGGGCCAAAGCGGATGAAATAAGGAATCAGCTTCTTAATATGGGTGTGGTTCTTAAAGATATAGATAATACAACCAGTTGGATAATCGAATAACTAATCTCTTTGAAGTTTCTCTTAACTATTTAACTGCGAAAATAATGGAAAATATCACTAAAAATGGTATAAATACGATAATTATAACTACACAATGGTGAGGAATATCATGAAAAAAGTATCAGTAAGAGTTTTCTTGTTGATTATTATTTGCGCCGGAATGTTTGTTTTCCTGAGCTTATACGACAACGGCAGTGTTTCTGCTTTGGATAAAAGTGTTTATAAAGATATAAAAAAATTCAATGAAGTTTTTGATCTAGTTAAGAAAAATTATGTCGAGGAAGTAGATTCGACCACTTTGGTTCAAGGCGCGATTAACGGAATGATCAGAGCGCTTGATCCACACAGTGCTTATATGACTCCGGACCTGTATAAAGAGCTGGAAGTTGAAACTCAGGGGCAGTTTGGCGGTATCGGTATTGAAATAACCATTTTGAAAGATGTTTTGACGGTGGTTTCTCCCATCGAAGGAACTCCTGCTTTTCTTGCCGGAGTTAAGCCCGGAGATCAGATTGTTAAGATCGACGGCAAGTCGACTAAAGATATAACAATAATGGAAGCCGTAAAAAAATTGCGCGGGCCAAAAGACACCAAAGTGACCATTACCATTATGCGGGAAGATTTATCCACTCCTAAGGATGTTTTGTTAACGCGCGCTATTATCCAGATCAAAAGTGTAAGGTATAAAATATATAAAGACGGTATTGCTTATGTGCGCATTGCTTCGTTTCACGAGAGGACATCTGACGATCTGAGGAAAGCACTTCGTGATCTCAATGATAAATTACGCCCGATGAAAGGATTGGTTCTGGATTTGAGGAATGATCCGGGTGGATTGCTCCTTCAGGCGGTTGAAGTAGCCGATATATTTCTTCCCTCGGGTGTTATTGTTTCTACACGCGGGCGGACAAGAAGCATGGAAACAAGAGCGGTAGCCCGCAATGATATGAATGAAATAACTTGTCCGCTGGTTGTATTGGTTAATGAGGGAACGGCTAGTGCTGCTGAAATTGTAGCAGGGGCGCTTCAAGATAATGGCAAGGCTTTGGTTGTTGGAACACAGACTTTTGGCAAAGCATCTGTTCAGACGATTATCGCCTTAGAGGATGGCTCCGCTCTCAAATTGACGACTGGCCGTTATTATACTCCTAACGGAAGATCTATTCAGGCAGAAGGCATCACACCGGATATTGTGGTTAAATATATTCCGCCATCTGGAGATGTTGAAAGTGCCGTCGGGGAGCGTGAAAAAACTCTTAGGGAAAAAGATTTAAAAGGACATATAAAGCCCCTGAAAAAAGAAGATGCGCGGAGTGAAGAATTCAAAGAAAAAGATACAGCCAATTCTTCTGATTTAATACTTGATAATCAATTAAAAACCGCGGTGGATATTCTAAAAAGTTGGGATATAATGAAGAAGAATAATCACAGTTGAACCGGCTCTAGGAGGAGTATTTCTGTTTGACAAAGAAAAAAGTTAAGAAAAATTTTCTAGATGGATTATTGGTGTTTTTTATTGTCGTCTCAGCTGTCGCAATCGTTTACGTGTTATTTGTGCAAGAAAAGTATGAGAAGAAAAAAACAGGAACTGTCTCATCGGAGACAAAAAAGCAGGTAAATATTCAAAAGCCGATATCATCTTTAGACCAGAAAAGAGGAAAACAAAAGACAGTTGTTTCCAAAATAGAAAAAACACCCCTGCCGAAAAAACAGGTGGCCATTATTATCGATGATATTGGCCGGGATTTGAAACCGCTCAGAGAACTGATGGAAATTAAATCTGATATAACTTTTTCTGTTTTGCCTTTTTTGCCTCACTCACGTGAGGCTGTGGAGATGCTTCATCATGGCGGAAAAGAGATCCTTCTACACTTACCTATGGAGCCTCTTTCTTATCCGGATGATAAACCTGGTGAGGGCGCTCTTTTCACTGATATGAATGAAAAAGAATTGCTGCATCAGTTGGATAAAAATATCGAGGTTATTCCTTACATTGCCGGCGTGAATAACCACATGGGTTCAAAATTTATGATGGATAAACGAAAGCTGCAATTAGTCTTTAGTCATCTGAAGAGAAAAGGCCTTTTTTTTATTGATTCGCGTACCGCGGCTAACAGCGAAGCTATTGCTGCGGCTAAGGCGGTTGGCTTACCTATGGCAGAGCGAAAAATATTTATCGATAATAACCGTGATTATAACGAAATTTACAAAAATTTGATGAGTGCAGCAAATTATAACAATGGCACGTCACCGTTGATCATTATTGGCCATCCTTACCCGGAGACAATCCGGGCGCTAAAAGATGCGACAAAAGAACTGCGGCGAAAGGGAATATTAATTGTTCCTGTATCGCAGATTATGAAGGCAAAATCCGACATTTCATAATGGTACCGTATAAAAATAAATATACAGAGTAACGAAACATAAGATGAATAAAAAAAGAATCTTATCACTGGTGATAATAATTTTACTAGCCATTAATATTGCGGCGTGCAGTTTTGTGCAAAGAAGAGTTGGCTTGTCTTTAAATTATTCAGAAAACGCTTCCGCAGATGCAATGTATCATTACTCTATGGGTGTTCTTTTCCGGCTTGACGATAAAACTGATGAGGCAATCGCTTCATTGGAAAAAGCTATTATTGCCGATCCGGATTCTCCTTACCTTGTAGCCGAACTCCTCTCTTTGTACACGGAGAAAGGGGATCTTAAGCGCGCTGTAGAGATGGGAGAAAAAGAACTTGCTAAATATCCTGATAACGTTGACTTGCACTTGATTATGGGCGGGCTATACCTTAATTTGCGAAATTATAAAAAAGCCATTGATGAATACGAAAAAGTGGTTGGATTAGACCAGAAAAATCTCGTCGCTTATCTTTATCTGGCTATAGTATATACTGCGGAAAATAAGCTTGTTCTAGCAGAAGATAATTTTAAGAAAATGCTGGAAATTGATCCGGAAAATGTAACGGGCATGTACTATTACGCTAAGCTACTGGCGGATATGCATAAGTATTCGGAGGCCGAGAAAATGTATCAAAAGGTTATTGCCTTGCAGCCATATTTTGAAGTGGCTGTTTTTGATTTGGCTGCTCTTTATGAGAAGCAAGGTAAGACAAATGAAGCTATTGCATTTTATCGCGGCTATTATGAAAAAAATCGTACCCGGTTAAATGTTAGAATTAAAATTGCCGAATTGCTGATAAAGGAGAAGAAATATGAAGAAGCTCTTGCAGAATATCAGAGTTTGTTAAATTTTGATCCGAATAACCGGGAGGCAAGGTTGCGGCTTGGCATTTTGTACTATGATATGCGCCGATATAAATCGGCGGTGGTGGAATTTTCTACGATATTGAAAAATAATTCTGCAGATGACAGAGTTCGTTATTTGCTGGCCAGTTCATACGAGGAAGATGGAAATAAAACATTGGCGCTGGAGGAGTATAAAAAAATATCTACCCAGTCGGAATTATATGCAACTGCTCAAATACATAGTGCCATGCTATTGAGTAACGAAGGTAAAACTAGGGAAGCGATTCGTTTAATACGCGAGGCGTTAAAAATAAATAATAGGCATGTGCCTTCGTATTTGTATTTGTCGTCGCTATACGAAAAAGTAAAAGATAACGTTGCCGCGGAAAACGTTTTGCGTGAGGGCATTGCTCTTTATCCAGATAATATTGATTTACGCTATGCTTTAGGGGTAATTTGTGAGAAAATGGGCCGTTTCGATGAAAGTATCAAAGAGATGGAAACAATTTTGCGTCTCGATCCGGATCACGCCGAAGCACTCAATTTTATCGGTTATAGTTATGCCGATCGCGGAATCAATCTGGAAGAAGCAGAAAAAATGATTAGCAAAGCTTTGCAGTTAAAGCCGGACAATGGTTACATCATTGACAGTTTGGGATGGGTGCATTTTAAACAAAGCAAACTGGAAAGCGCTTTAACGCATTTGAAAAGGGCACTGGAACTTCTTCCCGATGATTATAATGTCATCGAACATTTGGGCGATGTTTACGTTAAATTAGGAAAGCTGCAAGAAGCGCAAAAAATGTACGAGCGGGCGAGCAAATTAGTTCCGGAAAATGATTTACTGAAAAAGAAGCTTTTTGATTTAAAAAAAGAGATTCGATAAATTAAGAAACATAATTGGGAACCGTCGTTGATAGTCAAGAGCTTAAAATCTTTATTAAAATCGCGAAAGTTTGCATATAAAAACTGTTTTCAGAAAAGTTCGTGAGACAATTCTTTGCCAGTGCAGAAACGTGCAAATAATTGTGCTTAATGTAATACAATCTACGCGTATGTTCTGGGGAAAATGCATAAGATAATCAGGCAAGCGGTTTTAGTATTTTTATTTCTGTTTTTAGCAGCGGTTAATCATGGTTGTGTCAAAAGCGCTATTATGCCGGAAGACGTGCAGGCACAAAACCTTTACATAAAGGCTTTAAATGCTATTCAAGAAGAAAAGATGATCAGCGCTTTAGCGCGAATTGACCTGGTTACTTCGCATGGACATTATCCGATGAGGGCGGTAATTATATTGAAAAGGCCGTGCTACTTGCGTCTTGAAATTTTGTCACCTTTGGGTTCACCTTATTATTTTCTTGCGGCAACCCCCGATAACATCAGTATATTTGACCCGTCACAAAGCAAATATTATGAAGGCAGACCGACGGCCGAGAATTTATCCCGTTTTTTACCGGGGGCATTCAGAATTGAAGAGGTAGTAATGGTTTTGAGCGGTGCTTTTCCTATGATGGTTAACGGCGACGTTTCCTTTAAAGGGCATGAAGAGTTTAACCATTTTTTTGTGGAAGTGGAATCTTTAATAGGAGGTTCGCAAGTTGTTGAGTTCGGAGAAAATAATCGTTTACTCAAGTTTGCGCAAAAGAATCATAATGGACAGGAAGTATATAATGTACAATATGGCGAGTATGAAAAAGAAAATGTGCCCGGAAGCATTGTTGTTACTTTGGCCGATGGTATTACATCAATGCGCGTGAAATATTACGAATTCAAGATTGAAGAAAATAATGATTTGTCAGTGTTTAATTTGCCAGTGCCTGAAGGAGTAAAAACGATTCTTCTAAATTGACGAAATATTTTTCATTTTTTTGAGAGGTGATTGCGGTGATATTAAGGGGGGGGGCGTTCAATACGCCCCCCTCTTTTATCTTTAGGTTTTTGTCTGAAGAATATTATTTTATTTCTTGAAGCTTTGCACGCGCGATACGCGCCTGATTGGTATTAGGGTAATCTTTAATTACCTGTTGCAGAAGCAATTTAGAACTTGTTTTATCTCCTAGATTCATGAATGATAAACCTTGCTTCAATAGCGCGTAAGCGATTCTGCTGCCACCCGGATAATTTTTTATTACTTTTTCATATTCCAAAATAGCCTGTTCGTATTTTTTTTCAAAAAAATAACACTCGCCAATCCAAAATTGGGCATTGTCTGAGTATTCGCTGTTTGGATAAGTGGAGAGAAAATGCTGAAATTCAGTCCTTGCCTTGCTGTAGTTTCCTTCCTTAAAAGACTGATAAGCCTTGGAATACGCCTGGTCTTTTTCCTGTATTTTGGCCGAGTTCTTTACGGCTCCATCGTTGATTAATTTATTTGCTTCATGATTTTCGCTTGATAAATCCTTACCGCCTATCTCGAGAAAATTTTCAATAAAATTAATTTTCAGAAGAATATTATCGAAATACTGTTCTTGTCTTTTTGTATTGGCGACAAGTTCATTTTTCAGCGTTTCCACCTGGCCGCGCAGCTGATTCAGGTTATCTCTCAACTCGGTGAGATCTGCTGCTGCGTTGGCTTGCCCTTTACGCATAGCATCGAAGGCGTCCACGCTTTTTTTTATGGCGGAAAGCTTGGTATCCATGTCTGCCAGCCTTTCCTCCATTTTTTGGTCTAGACTAGACTGGACTTTTTTTAAGTCCGAAGTAGTGGCACAGCCGGAAAGGGTCAATGTTAGCAATGTTAAAAGGAAGCAAACAAAGTTCTGCAATTTTTTTCACCCCGATCAAAAAATATTTACTCGATGATCACAAAATGAGCGCGTCTGTTTTTTGCCCATGCATCTTCATTGGATCCTGGGTCAAGCGGACGTTCTTCGCCGTAGCTGATAGTTTTCATTCTGGAAGCATCAACACCTAAATTGATAAAATATTTTTTAGCTTCCTGAGCGCGTCTTTCACCCAGTGCCATGTTGTATTCCGCTGTCCCTCTCTCATCACAATGTCCTTCAATGATGATGTTGTAATTCTTGTTTTTGAGCAGCATGTCCGCATTGGCTTTCATGATAACACGAGCGTCAGGGCGAATGTTGGATTTGTCAAAATCAAAATTAATATCTTGCAATGTTACCTCTTCTTGTGGTGCAGCTTCTTTAGCTGCCGGTGTTGGTGCTTGTTCCTGAGTAGTACCTTCGGAAACCACAGCTTTTTTTTCGGCGCAGCCGGAAAATAAAGCCAATCCTAGGGCAATCACAAAAAGAATCAGCGTCAATGTTATTTTCTCTTTCATCGTTTTTTTCTCCTTTCTTGTTGTTTCTGTAATATTTTGGCTAGATTGGTGAAAAGTTAAACACAATTGACATCTTATCGTCAATAAAAAAAACATGCAAATGTTGAGAAGTCCTGGAAGAAAAGGCCAAATGGTTTAGTGCTCGTTGAAAATTAATTATAGTAATAATCATGACTTATATGTGGGATATAATAATATAACAGGCTAAGGGAATAAATTCCTTCATTGTTTAAATCGCGGTGACCAAACAGGCATAACCGACGGATTCATGGCCTCGTGAAGGATTCTCATGTTCAAACCATTGGCATTCATGATACAAAGCCTATTTCTGGTGGCTGATCTGGAACTATAGACAATTTGTCTTCCGGAAGGCGACCAGGAAGGGGATTCATTATCTGCGTTGTCAAAAGTTAATTGCAAGAGATTATTACCTTCGTGGTCTACTGAAAAAATTTGATACTTGCCATAAATACTGCCTTCGTAAGCAATCCGATTGCCTCTGGGCGACCAGGATGGCGATGTATTGTAATTTCCTTCAAAAGTTATTCTCCTTACGTTATTACCGTTGGCATCCATTACGTAAATTTGAGGAGAACCGGAACGATTGGAGACAAAAGCGATTTTAGTGCCGTCGGGCGACCAGGTTGGGGAAACATCTATGGAATAATTGTGTGTTAGTCGTTTGAGCTTTAAAGTTTCAATATCCAAATAGTATATATTCTCAAGCCCTTCTTTGCTCAATGTTAAAAGTAATTTTTTTCCGTCCGGTGAAAAAGATCCACACAGATTCAGACCATCAAAGAAAGTCACTTTTCTTTCTATGCCTGTCTCCATATTTCTGATAAATACCTTCGGCGAGCCGTCTTTAAACGACGTGAATGCGAGGAGTTTACCGTTCGGAGACCAACGCGGTGACATAATTAGCGATTGATGGCTGGTAATTTTTTTTTGGTTGGAGCCATCGTAATCAATGATATGGACATCAGATACTGATCTTTTTTTCGAAACAAAAGCGATTTTTGTGTGAAAATCTCCTTCATCACCGGTGAGTGTCAGTAATATATCTGAAGCAATGTTTTTTGCGACTTCTTTTTTGCTTGAATCAATAAAATTGTATTTTTTGCTCATCAGACGTTCACTACGAGTGACATCAAAAAGTCGGCAGTCGGCAATTATTTGTTTGCCCTCTTGGGTTATATTACCTCGTACCAGGTAATCTGCTCCGATGAGGACCCAATCAGGGAAATAAATTTTTTCTATCGCTTCGGCATTGCCCGCCTCTATTTTTTCCAAAAAACTTTTTTTGTTTAATATATTAAAAATTCCGGTCATGGACAGATAGAATTTTATTTCATCGGCGAGTACGATGCCCAAGTCGGATGTTTGGGCAGCGTCATTTGATATATTATTGAAATCACAAATGGCGATAGGGAACTGTTGGAATGAGGGAGAGTCAATGTCTATATAAATTTTTGCATTTGCATTGTTTTGTAATATCAGCGGTATGAGAAGTGAAAAAATCATGCTGATGAAGATTGTTTTCGATTTTTTCATAAAGATATATTTTTGCCTTTCGAAGTTTAATGTAGTTCACTGGAATGGAAACGAATACCGATTTCCATCTGTTTCCCGAAGATGTAAGACGGGAGAGGAGGGAAAGGGGTTGATTTTTTAACGGCGTTGAGTGCGGAGTCGTCAAAATAACGATTTCCCGATCTTTTTTCAAATTCGATATGTTCCAGCGCGCCGCTACGGGAAATTCTTACAGCTATTATTGTTTCCACATTTTCTTTGGGCATTAGTGCCGGCGGCAGTGTCCAGTTTCCTTTAACCCTTGCCCAAATCAGCGAAAGGTATTCATTTCTCTGGGCGGCCGCCTGATCGGAAGGTGTTCCTCTTCCAACATAGCCGGTGACAGTGGCGGAGTTTGCTTTTTTTGAAGTAAGTCCCGTTTCCGGATGAGCTGCCTCTTTTTGCTTGATTGAGTCAATAGCTTTTTCGACATTTACTTTATCCGTTTCTTCTTTTTTGGCGATTATAGAATCGGCTTGAGCGATTTCTCTTTTTATAATGGAGGGAAATGAACTTTCACGATTATTAATATAATCACTCAGTACAGGTGCGTCTTTTGTTAATGTCACATCAGAACCGACTAACTGAACGGAATAAATAGGCCCAAAAGTTATAAGTCTGGGGGATGAAGGAACGGTTATGAGCACAAGGGTAATGACAACAAAGTGAACAACCAGCGAGAGTAAAATCATGTTGTGGAAGTTGTTGAGATTGCCGCTGGTGCTGTTGGGCATCCTCAGTTTCATTTCATTCCCTCGGGTGGCTCTGTGATCAACCCGAGTTTATCGACGCCGGCTTTACGTATTTCCGACATTACTTGAACGACGAATCCGTAAGAGACGCTTCTATCGGCGCGCAGAAAAACTTCGCGGTCGATCCTGTTGGAAAATATTGCTTCCAGCTTGTCGTTAAGCTCTTCCAACTGCATTTTGTTTTTGTTTAGAAATATTTCCCTTTTATCGGTTATAGTCAAGACGAGTTTTTCTTCAGTTACGTCGACGCTTTTTGATTTGACCCTGGGCAAGTTAACATCAATGCCCATGGAAAGCATCGGAGCGGTAACCATGAAAATGATCAAAAGCACAAGCATAACGTCGACAAGCGGAGTGACGTTGATTTCCGCCATGGCTTTGTTTGTATCTTTCCTTTTACGTAAACTGTGCATGATTTTCACTTGCGGATAAAATACCGCTCGACAATGTTTAAAAATTCAGCGGCGAAGTTATCCATTTCCTGAACCATCTTTTTGGACTTATTTAAGAAGTAATTGTAAAAAATAACGGCAGGTATAGCCGCAGCCAGGCCGGCAGCGGTGGCGATCAATGCTTCTGAGATACCAGGAGCGACGACGGCAAGAGTCGCGGAACCGCGTGCACCAATTCCCTGAAAAGTTTCCATTATTCCCCATACAGTGCCAAAAAGACCGATAAAGGGACTGGCTGAACCGGTTGTTGCCAAAAAACCTATGGCGCTTTCCAGTTTAGTCATTTCGCTGTTGCTGGCATTGTTTAAAGACCGTTCAATGTTATCGAGTGAAGAAAGGCTTATTCCCTCGCCTGATCGATCCGTCTCTTTTATCTGGGAATTTATTTTGGACAGCTCTTCATAACCGACACGAAATACTTCTGCCGTTGTGGATATTTTATATTTTCGAGCAGCGGTATTAACATCGGAAAGTTTGTTGCTTTTAAGATAATCTGAGTAAAAATCTTCGTTTTCCTTATTGATTTTTCGGTAATATTTAAATTTAAAAAAGATAATTGCCCAAGAGACAACAGAAAAAATCAGCAGGAGCAAAAGAACGAATTTAACCATTAATCCCGCATCGAGAACCATACCCAAAATGCTGCCGTGAAAGTTTCCTCCTAAATCTAATGAGCCGATATCTCTCATTATTTTATCTCCTCAAATAGAATTTGTAATAATTTTGATAAACTAAAGGAAAAAGAGAGCCTTGTCAATAAATCTTTTTTGGTATTGCCGCGAGAGTTTTTGCCGGTGAATTTATAAGCTGATGAACTTAGCTTTTTGTTCATTGATTGATACGGTGAAAACACTTTTTTTGAATCAAAGCATTTCCGGTGTGAAAGTGACAACGTCATCGATGCAGTCAGTATTGGCAAGAACCATGACCAACCTGTCAATGCCCAGAGCGATACCAGCTGATTCAGGGATGTTTTTTAGAGATGAAAGAAATTTTTCCGGCATGGTGTATTGTGCCCATTTCTTTTTCGCGCGAGCCGCCAAAGCCTTCTCGAAGCGCTGTTTCTGCTCGTTTGCGTCAGTAAGTTCTGAAAACCCGTTGGCGATTTCCAAGGCACCAATATAAAGCTCAAAGCGTTCGGCCACATCCGGATGGCCCAGATTGCGTTTGGCCAATGCGGCATGTTCCACCGGATAATCATAAAGAAATGTCGGGCGATTAATGCCCAGATTTGGTTCAATAAAGTCAACCATGACTTCTTCAAACTGGTTTTTGTCTATTGCTTCCGTGCAGCTTATTTTCGCGTGTCTGGCAAAAGCGTCAGCAACGGTGATTTTTTCCCACGGTGAATTTAAAACTATTTTTCTGTCCTGCCAGCTTATGCATTCGGCGTGGCCCATGTCCGTGAACACGGCCTTAAGTATTTCTTCACACTGAGCCATGAGGCGAAAATAATTAAAACCTGACACGTACCATTCTAGCATGGTATATTCCGGCAAGTGTTTGTTTCCTCTTTCGCCGGCACGAAAGCACTTGGAAATCTGGAAAATACGCGGGTAACCCGCGGCCAAAAGTCTTTTCATGTATATTTCCGGCGAGGTTTGTAAAAACCAGTTGCCCGAGGGAATTGCTTCAATGTGTTCTTCCGGTGCGGGCGAGGGGATCCTTAGCGGCGTCTCTACTTCCAGAAAATCGTGCTTGATAAAGTGAGAACGAATGGAGTGAATCAATTTGGCGCGCAGATTCAAAATTTGTTTTTTTTGCGTAAGACAAAGATTATCGTCGTCATATAAGGCACTCAATGAAACACACTACCCTTTAACTCTCGTCAGATATTCCCCCGTGCGTGTATCCACACGGATTTTTTCCCCTTCGCTTATGAAGGTCGGTACCTGAATCGTATAGCCGGTTTGCACTTTTACCGGTTTGGTTGTGCCGGAGACAGTATCTCCTTTGGCCCATGGTTCAGCTTCTGTGACGATAAAATCGACGAAATTGGGCAGGCTCAGTCCGATGGGACGATCTTCGAAGAGAAGAATCTCTACATCAAGATTGTCAATTAAGAAATTTTTGGCGTCCCCCACTTGGTCTTCGGTCAAATAAATTTGTTCATAATTTTCATTATCCATAAAGCAGTATTTATTGCCTTCTTTATATAAATACTGCATTTTCTTTTCGCGAAGGTCGGCTGGTTCAAAGGTGTCCACAGAGCGGAAAGAACGCTCAAACTGGCTTCCGGTAATCATGTTTTTGAGCTTACAGCGGTAGAGAGCTTGGCCCTTGCCTGGCTTGACGAAATTGAATTCAACAATAATATATGGTTCGTTGTCCATTTTTAAGCGCAATCCTTTTCTTAAATCACTGGCAGTATACATAAAAAATAATCTCCTTGATTAATGGCTGTTCTATAATGTGCCGGCCAAATTGAAGCTTTTCCTAATCCAATTAGGTAAAATTGTCAAAAAAATATTGATTTTTTTTCAGTTCATTTTTTGTTTTTGGCGAAAGACCAAACAGAGGTATTTTACCTGATTCCCCCGGCAGATCAGCAACGTATTGGGGGAGAGCCAATCCTGAACATTCTTGTCGGATAAATTCCATCATTTTTAGCCCTGATTCAATATTTACGCGAAAATGGCCACATCCTTTAACCGGCTCACAGTGAAAAAGATAATAAGGTCGAACAGATATCTTCTGTAACCCGTAGAGCAGACGACGCATCACACCTGGTGAATCATTAATTCCCTTTAATAGAACCGATTGATTGGAGACGGGGATGCCTGTTTCTTGCAGCATATTGCAGGCGCGAGCGGCATCAGGAGTTATTTCCGCAGGGGAATTGAACTGCGTGTTGAACCACAGTGGACGGTAACGCTTGAGCATTTGACAGAGGTTCTTTGTTATTCTCATCGGCATGACGACGGGTATGCGGCTGCCGATGCGCAGGACCTCCACGTGCTTGATGGCTTTGATGCTGGCAAGAATACTTTCTAATTTTTCATCGTCATAAATGAGGGGGTCGCCACCGGAAATGATCACCTCGCGTATTTGAGGTGACTTCTCCAGATAGCGGATAAAACCGCTAAGACGAGTTTTGAAATTTCCGCCGTTTGATTTTGTCCAGAAACGTTTTCGGTTGCAGTGGCGGCAGTGGACGGCGCATTGCTCGGTTACAAGTATTAGGCATCGGTCGGCATAACGGTGAATCAGCTTGGGAACAGCCATGTAACTGTGTTCATTAAGCGGGTCGTCAGGGTATTGCTGTGAAAAGGTTATTTCCAGTAAATCCGGAATGCACTGAATTCTTACCGGATCGTTACCAGTACTTTTTTTGATGAGTGATAAATAGTAAGGGGTGACAGCCATAGGATAAATATCCGTTACCCTGTTTGTCTTTTTTGTGTGCGGTAAATTTTCAGCGGAAAAAATATTTGTTGATTCTATCTTTGTGAAACGATTCTTTAATTGCCACCGCCAATCTTGCCAGTCGTTAATTGAGACACCCTTAAAAAGGGATAAGATATTTTTTTTATTCATATTAATACCAGATAAATACTAATTAGCGGAAGCTTTTCTATCACAAATTGAGCGGCTTGCAAAGGCAATCAGTTTTTTTAGAAGGACAAAATTATCAGGAAATCGTCTTAAGGACATGCTATATTAACCCGTAATCTAATAAAAGGTATCGAAAAGGCAAAGATGGGATCGTTGCAATTACAGAAAGAGCGGGTGGCTATGCTGTCCGTTGCTTCCAATTCACTGCTGGTGTTGTTGAAAGTGATTGTGGGTACGGCTATTGGTTCCGTGGCGATTATCTCGGAGGCGATTCATTCGGCAATGGACTGGCTGGCGGCGGTTGTTGCTTTATTTTCCGTTAAAAGATCACACCTTCCGGCCGATATAGGACATCCATTTGGCCATGGTAAGCTGGAAAGCGTATCCGGCCTGGTGGAAGCTGTCCTGATTTTTATTGCCGCTTTCTGGATTATTTTTGAAGCGGTAAAAAAACTGGTATCTGCACAGCCTATTGAATACCCGGGCTGGGGTACTGCGGTAATGTTTTTTTCCGCAGTGGTTAATTATTTTGTTTCCCGCCGTCTTTTTCAGGTGGGTCGTGCGGCGGATTCCGTCGCACTGGAGGCGGACGCCTGGCATTTACGCACGGATGTTTATACTTCTTTGGGGGTAATGTTCAGTTTTTTGATTATTTGGATGAGCAAGTATTTTTGGAAGGACATTAACTTTTACTGGCTGGATCCGACAGCAGCAATATTTATTGCGGTGTTTATTTTAAAGGCAGCTTATGATTTGACGGCAAAGGCTTTGAGTGGTTTAATGGATGTTAAGTTGCCGGTAAATGAAGAAGATATGATTCGTGGTATAATTGCCGGTCGTCAGCCTGCTGTACGCGGGTTTCACCGGTTAAAAACACGCAAAGCCGGGAATTTTCGGTTTATTGAATTTCATATCAAGGTCAATCCGCAGATGAGTGTGACATCTTCTCACGAAATTACCCGGACCTTAAAAAATCTAATCATAGGCAAGCTGCCAAACACGACAGTCAATATTCATGTTGAACCTTGCGAAGGCGATTGCACGGAGGAATGCGCGGCAGGTTGTTTTCTCGACAAAGAGCAAAGACCGGTTGCCTTGAGACATTCAGCCTGATTTTACATTTTTGGTTTTGGTCAATAATATAACATTAAGTCATTGTTTGATGGGCAAAAAAGTAATTTAAATAAAATAAATTTCCTGTCAAAATAAATAGTAGGAGGCGAATTTTATGGGTTATTTAAAAAAGATTATTACTTTGTCTTTGCTGCTCGTTATTTTGTCTGCTGGATATGGCATTGCTCAGGGGCCGGACAGCAGGGATGTGGTGATTCTTTTTACTCACGACTTGCATTCATATTTTCTGCCGTATCGTGTTTTGACTGAGGATGGCCAGCAGAACAAAAAAGGGGGATGGGCCAAAATAGCTTACCTAATTAAGGAACAAAAGATTTATCATGGGAACAAAGTATTGTGTGTTGATGCTGGTGACTTTTCCATGGGGACATTATTTCATACATCTTTTTTAACGGAAGCCTCCGAGTTGCTCCTTTTAGGAGAAATGGGTTACGATGTGATGACTTTTGGTAATCATGATTTCGATTTTCGTACAGAGGGACTGGGAAAGATGCTCCAAGAGGCCAAGACGAAAGGTAAACAATTACCACTTATAGTTGCCTCCAATATTGTTCTGGATAGTAAATCTCCGGAAGGAATGGTCTTGCAGAAGGCAATTAATGAGTATCCGGTTGCGCGGTATCAGGTTGTGGAAAGAAATAAAATCCGTATTGGGTTGTTTGGCATTATCGGGAGGGACGCTGCCGATGACACGCCTTTTGCCAAGTCCGTAAAGTTTGTTGATCCCATCCGCGCCAGCAAGGACGTTGTTGACATTTTGCTCAACAAGGAAAAGGTGGATCTTATTGTTTGTCTCTCTCATAGCGGGACATTGAGGGTAAAAGCGGACGAAAAAATCAAGAAAGAGTCGGAAGATGAGTTTTTGGCTCAAGAGGTACCGCAAATTGACGTTATTATCAGCGGTCATACGCACACGCTTTTGCCTCAGCCGCTAAAAATCGGGAAAACAGTCATTGTTTCTTGCGGATGTTATGGCGAGTATTTGGGCATTTTGAGAATATACACTGCTAAAGGGAAACCGGTAAGGGTAGCATCCTACGAATTGGAAAAAATTTCCACGGGCATTCCGGATGACCGAATCATTGCTGAAGAAGTTGATAAATACAAAGATATTGTCAATAAAAAATTTTTATCCTCGTACCATTTATCATTTGATCAGGTAATTGCCGAAAGTGACTTTGACATGGAATCGATTATATCCGCATATCAAAAACCGCGCGAAATGGGATTGGGAAATTTGATTACGGATGCTTATCGTTATGCCGTGCAGAAAGCGGAGGGACCGAAATATAAGCATATCCACATGACACTTGAGGCTCTGGGCTTAATCAGAGATTCTTTTCTGAGAGGGCGAATAACTACTGCTGATGCTTTTAGGGTTTTGTCGCTGGGAATTGGCAATGACGGTACCGCAGGTTATCCGTTGTTGACTTTTTATGTTAACGGTAAAGAGCTCAAAGATATTCTGGAGGTCGAAACATCGGTGGCGCCGCTCAAAAAAATCGGCGCTCATTTACAGGTCTCGGGAGTTAAGTATACGTTCAATCCTTACCGAATACCCTTTGACAGGGTAACACAGATTTCCGTGCAAAATGAAAAAGGCGAATACGAGCCACTAGAGAGCAATAAATTATACAAGCTTTGTTCAAATCTGTATGCTGCCGGAATGATAACTTATATCTCCAAGGTTACGCATGGGCTGATCGATATAAAACCCAGAGATGAAAAAGGCAATGTGTTGTCGGATTTGAAGCAGGCGCTGATTTATATTGATGAAAATTCTGGCAGCCGGCATGAATTGAAGCAATGGATTGCTCTTGTCCAATATTTGCGGTCGTTCCCGGATGTAAACAAAAACGGTATTCCCGACATACCGGAACGATATCGTTCGCCGGAAGGCCGTTATGTATCTCAGCCTTCGATGAATTTGAAAGATATATTTGGCGGCGCCAATATGATTACTTATGGAGTTTTTATTGGCGGATTTATTGTTTTGTGCATTTTTATCTTTTTGGCATGGTTTGCCGCGATAAAAATCAGAAAATACGCCAAAAAATAAACGAATAAAAACCCGCGGGTTGTATTTATTTGCCTTTATAAAGAAAACGCTCAAAAAAACGATTATAGGCAGTCCAGTCGGAGTCTTCATTCCCGGCGTCGGAGATAAACGTTTCGAAAGCGTTCAGTTTGGCATCAAGGTCATCGATATAATGAACAACAAGGGCTTCCAGTGTTTTCGGACGTTTTGGGGAGCCGAATTCAAATTCTCCGTGGTGGCTCAAAAGCAAATGACGCAGTTCCAGGGATAACTGTTCGGGAAAATCAGGCAAAGAAGCGATAACCTTGTTAATCATTCCCACGCCCATGACAATATGGCCGATCAATCTTCCTTCGTCGCTGTAATCAATCAGGCTCTGATAACTAAATTCATGAATTTTGCCGATATCGTGGAGTATTCCGCCGGTAATGAGCATATCTTTGTTTAGGTTGGGATAATGTTCAGAAACTTTTTCCAGCAGGCGCACGACGGAAAGAGTGTGCTCCAGCAGGCCGCCCAGATAAATATGGTGAAAGCCTTTGGCCGCGGGAGCTTTCTTAAACATTTCTGTGTTTTTTTCTTCACTGAAAAAAACTTGTAATAGCTTTTTTAAATGTTCGCTTTGAATATTGTTTATGTAAGATAGAATTTCAGCGAACATCGCATTGACGTCTTTGTTGACGGATGGCAGATAGTCCGCCGGCTCTATTTCTTCCCAGGGCGTTTTTTTTATGGTGAAGATGGAAAGTTGAATCGCGTTTTTATAACTGGCGGCATTGCCTTCAACGAATATAATATCGCCTTTTTTGAACAGACGATCCAATTCCACGGCATTTTCCCACACCTTGCTGTCGAGTTCACCGCTTTTATCTTTGAGGCGTAAATTTAAATATGGTGACCCTTTTTGAGAAAAGGCCATACTTTTTTCCGCGACTAAAAAATTGTCCGCGATTTTGTCGCCCTTTTTAATGTCTTTGACGTAGATAGCTTTATTTTTCAAATGATTACCCGCCTTTCCTGAGAATAGATGTTCATTTTTCCACCGCGCACATAACCGACAGAAGTTATGTTTGCTTTCCTTAAAAGTTCGACAGCTTTTAAAGTAGGTGCGGAATGTGAAATTATTGCCGGTATCCCCATATTCCATACTTTATAAACAATCTCGGAAGAAATCCGTCCCGTGGTGAACAATATGGCATCGTCAATGTTTATTCCCCGCAGGAGGCAGTGTCCCGCGAGCATATCGATGGTATTATGGCGCCCGATGTCTTCACGCAAGACAAAAAGTTTATCTTCACGCGCCAGGGCGGAACAATGCGTTCCGTGTGTTTCTTTGTGAATGTGCGTGCCTTCCAGAAAGTCTTTCATTAATTTAAGCGCGACACCTGATTTTATCCTAAAAGAATCCGGTACTCTCAAAGGTAAAAGAGAATCGATATGCGCCTGATCCCGCGCGCCGCTGGAGGCAATGCTGGTGGTATTCGCCGCGCTGTATTTTTTATCTTCTTTGAGAATAACGTTGACGTGATGGGTATTATTATCAACTTCGATTTTCAGTATTTGATCGCGCGTGCTGACGATTCTTTCTGATTTTAAAAAGCCTGCCGCCAGTTCGTCGGGATAATTTCCTGCGCAGGCGATGCTTGCGACGAATTTGCCGTTTAGAAGAACTTCCAGGCTAACTTCCTGTATTATTTTTACCGACACAGGAGAAATGGTTTCGTTGTCCGCGCAATGTATGTCTATCGTTTTTATTACTTGGTTTATATCAGTCATTCTTTTCCTCTTAAAATGCGATGATCGCCGACGCGCATCGTCAGTTTGTCTGTATCAAAATATTCCATAAGCGGTATAATGTATTTACGGGAAAGTCCGGTAAGTTCTTTAAAGCTTACCGGCGTTGCCTTGCCTTCTTTAACAAGCAGCGCTTTGTAATTTTTGCGCAGATTATCAAGGGCTTCACGCGTGAATATCAGTTCTTCGTTGATTTTGATTAAAGAGCCTTCTTTGAGCAGCAGTTTGATTATATTTTGCGCTTCCGTTTTTTTATCCTGAAAATTGTTGATAACATCCTTAAATGAAGACGGAGTCAGGCCGGCTTCGTTGTATATTTTCAATATTTCCTGGCGAATTGAGTTCAAATCATCGGCAAGCGTCACTTTGTGCCCGAAAAGGCGAACGGTTTCCTTGTCAACTTCGATTGTTTTGTTGGCGGTCAAGTTCTGCAAAAGCATAAAAAACAGCTTGGGAGAAATATCGCGCCCCAGGGAAGCCTTGAGTTCTTCTTTGGAAATACCTTCACGCAAGGGATTTTTCTTCTGGTATTGAGAAATAATTTCCGCCGCACTTTGGGCAAGTTTTTCATAAAAAGACGCGGAGATTATATTAGTTTCTTCTTTATCCGTGATAAGAGCGGATTTTTGGGAGAGGATAGACTGCAGCTCTTCCTTGATATTTTTTGCGTTTGTTCCCAGACGGAAAACAAGATGGCGCAAATTAGTCCCGGCAAATCCGGCTCTTTCCAGTATAACTTCAATTTTTTTTGGCAGCGTACCGTTTAAGAGCGTAGCCAATTCTTCGATTACTTTTTTGTTGAGCCGTTTATGCTTGGGCGGCAGCGGATCAATAATGAGGCCGCCGCCTATTGTGGTGATGGGTGAATAGCTGCGCAGGACAAAGCGGTCGCCCGTGACGACGACGTCTTTTTTTTCCAGGATAAGCTGGGCGAACCCTTTTTCGCCGGGCGCCAATTCGTCTTTTTCTATTAAAATTACACGGGCGATAATTTCGCTTGCTCCTGTGTGCAGTCGCGCCAGTGTCCTATTTTTAAGGCTTTTGGCGTTATTTTTTAGATATTCGATAAAAACATCCAATCTGGTTGTGGGAACAACGGTCCCGGGACGCGCCAAAACATCGCCGCGTTGCAGAGACTCTTTTTCAATACCCTGCAGATTGATAGCCGTGCGTTGTCCGGCAGTTGCTTCCTGAGTGGGCTGATTGTGCACCTGAATCCCTCTGATACGGGCGCTTATTTCTTCCGGCAAAATAAGAACATCTTCTCCCACGCTGATGGAATCGGAAATCAGTGTTCCGGTGACGACAGTGCCGAATCCTTTCATCGTGAAAACCCTATCTACAGGCAGACGGAAAATGCCGCAATCGTTTTTTTTAGGAATATTTTGCACGACGGTATCGAGCGCGGCGGTTAATTCATCAATGCCTTTTTGTTTGAGCGCGGAAACGGGAATAACCGGCACGCCTTCCAGAAATGTTCCTTTCAGAAAATCCTGAATTTCCGTTTTTACCAATTCGAGCCAATCATTTTCCACCATGTCGATCTTGGTCAGCGCGACCAGGCCTGAGCGTATTCCCAAAAGGGAACAAATATGGAGATGCTCTTTTGTCTGCGGCATAATGCTTTCGTCCGCAGCGATAATCATCATCACCAGATCAATGCCCGCGGCGCCGGAAACCATATGCTTGATAAATTTTTCATGGCCGGGAACATCCACAATGCCCAATGTCTTGCCGGAAGGAAGCTTAAGCGAGGCAAAACCCAACTCTATGGTTATGCCTCTTTCCTTTTCTTCCTTTAAACGGTCCGTATCGGTGCCGGTGAGCGCTTTGATTAAAGCGGTTTTCCCGTGGTCCACATGGCCTGCTGTGCCTAAAACAACATGCCTCATTTGTCTTGCCCTAATTTCTTAAAATTATAATTTAAAGAAATAACAAACAACGCGTATTTTCACAACATTAAATTTGTTCAATATTTATCGGCTATATTACTTGTTGAAAATACAGACGGGAATTGTTAAAAAATAAATAGAGGTGTTGCTTGCGTATCCTTGGCTTAGATTACGGAGAAAAAAGAATTGGGGTAGCTGTGGGCGATGAGGAAGGTCTTATTGCTCAAGGATTGCCGACAATAATAAGGAAAACTCAAAAACACGACATGGAAATTTTGACAAATCTGATAAAAAATCATTCCATAGAAAAAATTGTTATTGGTTATCCCGTGCGTTTGGATGGCTCGGAAGGAATCCAATGTGAAAAGGTCAACCGTTTTGCGGCTGTACTGCAGAAAACATTTTTACTGCCCATAGTTAGATGGCCGGAGACGATGTCCACAAAAGATGCAGAAGAAATACTGATCAATTCTGGAATACGTTGGAAAAAAAGAAAAAACAAAGTCGATAAGATAGCTGCCTGTTTGATACTGCAAAGCTATCTTGATTCGATTTGTCATAAGTCTCAGGATTAGTCCGGGGAGAAATGAAAGAAACAGGGGGCAAGACGATTTTTAAAAAGTTTCGTAAGAAAACGGATGTTAAATCCGGAAGCAAAACGAGGAAAAGAACGCTTCGAAGCAAGCCGGTTAAGCATGTTTTATCTCCAGCTATGATTATTGCCATTCGGTATTTTCTTGTAATTTGTTTTGCTGTAATTGTATTATTCGGAGGTCTGTTGATTCATTATTCAATGAGTCCCGTTGATGATAAAAATGCGACAGTAATACTTGATATTCCTACCGGTTCCAGTTTTTTGAAGGTTACGAACATTCTCGATGAAGCGGGTTTGGTAAAAAATAAATTCTTATTTAATTTGTTAGCCGTAGTCAAAAAAGCCACACGAGTTATTCGTGCTGGCGAGTACGAATTTAACACATCAATGACTCCTTCAGCGATACTGAGAAAATTGGTGCGGGGGGATATCAAGAAATATCGCGTTACTATACCCGAAGATTTTAACGTGAGGGATATAGCACGTCGGCTGGACGATTACCGGCTGATAGATAAAAAAACTTTCTTGGAATTGGCACGGGATAAAAAATTTTTGGCATCTATGGGTATTGAGGCGGATTCTATAGAGGGGTATCTTTTCCCGGATACGTATAATTTTCATCGCTCCATGAGCACGCGTCAAATTATGAGTTTTATGGTCAGCCAGTTTTGGAAGAAAGTAACGCCGGAAATGGCGGAAGAAGCTGCGAAGAGGGGATTAACACTTCATCAGCTTATTACTTTTGCCTCTTTAATTGGTAAAGAGTCTGGTTACTATGATGAAAAAAACCTGATTTCTGCCGTGTTTCATAACAGACTTAAAAAGAAAAGGCGACTGCAAAGCGATCCCACTACTGTTTATGATTTAGATGATTTTCAGGGAAAAATTTTAAAAAGTCATTTGAAAAGGAAATCTCCCTATAATACCTATCTGATCGATGGTTTGCCTCCTGGTCCCATTGCTAATCCCGGACTTTCTTCTATCAGGGCGGTACTTAACCCAGCACCTGTTAATTATCTTTACTTTGTTTCCAAGAATGACGGGACGCATGCTTTTTCAGAAACATTGGAACAGCATTATGAGGCCATCAAAGAACTTCGTCGGTTTCAGCAGGAAGCCAAAGCGAATAATTTGGAAAAGTAAAAGATGCTTGGATAAATTGAGAGATTTATAGCGCTGAGATATTTCCATGAATGAGGGAAAGGCACAAAAACAGGTAAATAAAAACATTTCTCCGGCACTTCTCGAGGAAGCATATGCAGCTTTATACATAATTCAAGATGGGCTCATCAGTTATGTCAATCAGCAATTCTGTGACCTGCTAGGGTATAAGAACTCTGGTGAATTAATCGACAGGCCGTTTCTGGATTTGGTTCATCCTAGTGATCGCTTTTTGGTGAAATTGGATGAGTCAGGTACAAAAAGTAAAGATTTTCAAGACAGTCATCCCGTCAGATTCTTAAGAAAATCAGGTAAATCGCAGTGGATGATGGTGAAAGAAATATTCAGCGTTTATCAGGAGGGGACGGCGATCGTCGGATGTTTGTTCGATGTAACGCGGCTGAAAAACAATATGGAATATCTTGATGCTTCCCTGCGAAGATATGAAACTATTTTGAATGATGTCGAAGTGCAGCTGGGCGAAATGGATTTAGAGGGCAACATCACTTTTGTTAATGACGCCGTGTGTAAAATGTGGAAACTCCCGCGCGCAGAACTTTTGGGTAAAAACTATGAAAAATACGTCAGCGATGAAACGAAAAAACGCTTTTCTGAGGTTTACAGAAATGTCTTCAAAACGAGACTACCCGTTAAAAATATCATATTTGAGGTGACGGATCACAAAGGTGTGGTCAGAACAATTGAGAAGTCAATTTCTCTGGCGCGCGACGCGGAAGGCTTGATTTCCGGGTTCCACATGGTTACACGCGATATTACCGAACGCAAGGAGGCGGAAAACAAACTTATTGAGCATCGCTCTCGTCTGGAAGCAATTTTCGGCAGCGTCAAGGACGCGATTATTACAGTTGATCCTGACCTGCGCGTTATTGAAGCCAACAAATCAATGGACAATATCTGCGGTATTACCGTCGGGCAGATTGTCGACAGACAATTTTTCGAGTGTAAGTTTCCGTGCAGCCGCGCTTGTGGGGAAGTACTGAGGCAGATACTGGAAAATGAAGTTGCCGTAAAAGAATATAAAATAGAATGCGAGCATCAACTGCGCCCGCAGCAGGTGGTCAGCGTTTCCAGTTCGCCCCTGCGCGACGGACACGGAAATTTTATGGGCGCGGTAATGGTTATTCGCGATATCACGCTCCTGCGCGATGTGGAGCGCGAACTGCGTGAAAGGAATCAGTTTCAGAATCTTGTGGGCCGAAATAAGACCATGCAGAATATTTACCGTTTGCTGGAGGATCTGGCCAATCTCGACACCACGGTTTTGATTACCGGCGAATCCGGCACGGGCAAGGAGCTGGTGGCGCGCGCGTTGCATTACAGCGGCAACCGCGCGTTTAAACCATTCACTACGGTAAATTGTTCGGCGCTTGCGGAAAGCCTGCTAGAGAGCGAACTTTTTGGCCATGTGAAGGGCGCGTTTACCGGCGCGATAAAGGACAGGTTGGGAAGATTTGAAACCGCCAACGGCGGCACGATTTTTCTGGATGAAATAGGGGATATTTCACCTTTAATCCAGCTCAAACTTCTGCGCGTTTTGCAGGAAAAGGAATTTGAGCGTGTGGGCGAATCCACGTCGCGCAAGGTGGATGCCCGTGTCATTGCTTCTACCAATAAAGACCTCAGAGAAAAAGTTAAAAATGGCGAATTCCGTCAGGATCTTTATTATCGACTCAAGGTAGTGGAAGTTGTCCTGCCGTCGCTGCAGGAAAGACTCGAAGACATACCTCTTTTAGTTGATCATTTTCGTGTTATTTTCAATCAACGATTCGGTAAAAACATCGAAGGAATTTCCCGGGAAGTGCTGGGCAGGTTTATGGATTATTCTTGGCCGGGCAATGTGCGGGAACTGGAGCATGTCATAGAACACGCCTTTGTTTTATGCCACAGCGGTTTGATTACCATTGAACAAATACCCGCGGAGATCCGCAATATTACGCCGTCTGAGAGCCAAATACGGCAGAAAACTAAATTGAAAGCGCCGCGTGAAAAAGAAGAAATCATCAATGCTCTGAAAAAAACGGGCTGGAACAAGGCCAAGGCCGCGCGTCTTCTGGGTATCGGCAGGCGAACGATTTACCGTAAAATCGATGTTCACCGGATTGAAAAAGAACAGGTGTAGTAAATTTAAAACCTCTTTTCTTGATAAGAAAAGAGGTAATACCCATACGTAAATCGAAGGCAGGTACGGATGAATAATTATTTATCCAGTGAAAAAAATTCTTTTTCCATGCTTCATGTAAAAAGAAAAAAGGGGACGTTTCTATTTATAAAAGAACCATCCCCTTTAAGGACAAGTAATGATATTTTATTTTGCGTTTGTTAATATTTCGACGATTACTTCTTTGGTGTAACTTGTCATCCCCCACATCTGAGCGTTGTTGACGGCATTATCGGCTATTTTTTCGACGTCGTTTTCCGTAATGTTTGCCTCTTTTAGTGAAACCGGAGCACCGAGGGAGGCAAACCATGATTTTAGTTTTGCCGTTCCTTTATCTGCGGCTTTAAGGTTATCAGTGTTGTTTACGCTAAAAACTTCCTGCGCGAAGCGCGCCAGCCTGTCTTTTTTTTCTTCACGCGCCCAGATCATCCAGGCGGGCAAAACGATAGAGAGTCCGGCACCGTGAGCGATATCATACAGAGCGCTCAGAGCATGTTCAATCATATGTGCGGGAAAAGCAGAAAAACCCATGCCGGCGGTAGTGATACCGTTGAACCCGACAACAGACGCCCACATGACATTGGCGCGCGCGTCATAATCGTCCGGTTTTTTCATGATGACATCAGTGCTTTCCATTACTGTTTTGATTAATGATTCATTCAGACGGTCCTGTAAAATGGTGGAATTGGCCGATGTGTTGAAATAAGCTTCCAGCATGTGAGCAATAGCATCTATTGAGCTATAAGCGCTGTATTCCTTGTCCAGGGAAAAAAGCGTAGAGGGATCGAGAATCGAAACACGCGGTTGAAAATATCTGGAAGCCATGCCGAATTTATAACAGCAATCTTCCTTGGTGAGCACGGCGCCGTTATTCATTTCGGAAGCGCTGGCAGAAACTGTAGCCACGGCCAATATGGGAAGTGCGTCTTTAACTGTTTGGGTGTAAGTAAAAAAATCCCATACGCTGTGATCGACTTTTACGCCGGCGGCAATGACTTTGGCGGAATCAATAACACTGCCGCCGCCCACACCCAGAACAACGTCCACGTTTTCCTTACGCGCCAGTTCAATGCCTTTTTCCACATGCGAAAGCACGGGATTGGATTTCACGCCGGGGAAATCGACAAAGGCCACACCGGCTTGTTTGAGCGAGGTTGTCACCTGATCGTAAACGCCGTTTTTCAAAATACTGCTTTTCCCGTAAACGAGCAGGGCTTTTTTGCCGAATTTAGCCGTTTCTTTACCGAGACGTTTAACTTCGCCTTTGCCAAAAATAATTTTTGTTGGATTGTGAAATATAAAATTTTGCATGTAACAAGTCCTTTCAATTTAATAATCTGTTGGCCGGTTCCAGCCGTTTTTTGGTGACGCAAACAAAATTATGTGTGCATAATACATGATTTTTCGTTAACACGCAAAGCCTGCGCAAAGCCGTATTCAGGTCATTGACTGAAATTTATTGCAATCGTTATTAAGTTTTAAAAAATGATGAGACTAAAAAATACAGATGTTTGATAAGTATAATAAATCTTCATTTAAAAATCCATTTTAAATGTATTATTTATTGAATTATCTGGTTTATTTCCATTATTACTGTGTGTCATGACACACTTTTGGGTACATTAGTGTGCCATAGAAGCATGAAAAAATATTTTTTACCATAAAATACTGTCAAGAATTCACAGAGGCAGCGAGAAATTTAATGATTTATTTTTTTTACTTCTAATATTTTAAATTCATTGAATATTTTTGTTATTATTTATTGAAGTAAGATTACCCAACCAAACTTAAATCATATTTTTGTTCGGATAATACTTTCACTGGTAAAAAAGTCCAGAGCCGGGCAGTGTCTTTTTTATCTATTTTTCTAGTAATTTTACGTTTTTAATTCAAAAAAAGGCTTGACAACAATATTTTTTTTCCTTATTGTGGAGCAAAGTGGTTCATGGTGGAGGAAAGTAGTGTCTGTTTTTAGGGGACAATATCACCACACGATAGATGAGAAGGGTAGAGTAATTTTCCCGTCAAAGTTCCGTGAGGTCTTTGCGCAGAAGTACGACAACCGCATGGTCATCACAAATTGGGACAGCTATTTGATGGTTTTCCCCTATGATGAATGGCGCATAATTGAAGAGAAAATATCACATCAATCCATCCTGCGTAATGAAATCCGAGATTTTCAAAGATTCTTCATGTCCGGTGCTGTCGATTGCAATCTGGATAATCAGGGGAGAGTGCTTATTCCACCGGCGTTGCGTGAATACGCTGGTCTGGAAAAGGAAATTATTCTTGCCGGCATGATTAAAGTGATAGAAATTTGGTCGAAAGACCGTTTCGAAAACAAAATGAAAAAAGTCGGCTCCGATATCAGCCGTTTTGGCGAATTTGTGGCTGACCTGGGAATATAAAAAAATGCAAGGCGGCTTCTTTCACGAACCGGTAATGGTTAAAGAGGTTGTCGAAATGCTCTTGGTGAACAAAAAAGGCATTTACGTCGACGGAACAATAGGGGGAGCCGGACATGCCTGCGCGCTACTGGAAAACACGGATTGCTTTTTGGTGGGAATAGACCGTGACGACGAGGCGCTTTTGTTTGCGGAAAAAAAACTGGCGCGGTTCGGAAAACGCAAGATTTTGGTGAAAGCAAATTTTGTCGAACTGGGCGAGATATTAAAAAAGTTGGATATAGAAAAAGTTGATGGTGTGCTGTTTGATCTTGGCGTTTCTTCACATCAACTGGAAAAGCCGGAAAGGGGTTTTAGTTTCAGTTTCGAAGCCCCGCTCGATATGCGTATGGATCAAAATTATGAGATCAGCGCGTACGATGTGGTTAACAGTTTTGCGCAAAGCGATTTGGAAAACATTATCAGATCTTACGGTGAAGAAAAAATGGCGGCAAGAATAGCAACAGCTATAATAAGACAGAGACGGTCCGCGCCAATTGAAACAACCACGCAATTGGCGGCAATTGTTGCGAAAGCAATTCCAGCAAAATTCAGAATGCGAAAAATTCATCCCGCCACAAAAACTTTTCAGGCCATAAGAATTGCCGTAAACAATGAACTGAGTAATATAAAGCCGGCTATTAATAGCGCAGTAGAAGCATTAAAAACGGGCGGACGCCTTTGTGTGATTTCTTTCCATTCATTGGAAGATCGAATTGTAAAAAATGAATTCCAATTTTTGGCCGGGAGCTGTATTTGTCCGAAAGATGCCCCTTTTTGTGTTTGCGAGAGACAGCCAGTACTTAAATTGATAACCAAAAAAGCACTGAAATCATCACCGGAGGAGATGCACATCAATCCGCGTGCGCGCAGTGCTAGATTGCGTGTTGCTCAGAGGTGTTGAAATGGCCGATGCCGTTGGAACACAGACAATTCCCCGTTTCAGAGAGGCGAAAAAAACTTCTAGGATAAAATATTCCACTTTTATTTTCATCGCGATAATTTTTATGTCTGTTGCCTTGATTTATGTGGGATCACATATCCACATGACCGAATTGGAATACAATGTGGCCGCACAATTGAGTGAAAAGGGGAAAAAACTGGAAGAACAAAAGAAATTGAGGCTGGAACTAGCCACTCTACGGGCGCCGCAAAGGGTTGAAAGTGTAGCCAGAGAAAAATTGCAGATGTCCTATCCTGAAAGTAATCAAGTAATTGTCTTGAAATATTCGGGAGAGTGATATGGCAACGGATGTCAGAAGATGGTTGAGGGTCAGGATTGTCAGTATACTGGTAATTTTTTTGGTGATGTTTGTTGCTTTGATTTCACGTGCATTTCAGCTACAAGTTTTATCTGGTCAAAATCTCAAGGCACTCGCTCAACGACAGCATACGGCCAATTTGCAAATGCAGCCGGATCGGGGAATTATTTATGACCGAAATGGTGAGAAGCTAGCCATATCAGTAATGGCCGATTCTGTATGCGCCGACCCTTCCAAAATTATCAATATAGAGGCAACTTCCGCGCAGATAGCCAAAATTCTTAATCTGGATAGAAAAACGATCCTGCAAAAAATTTCTGTTCCTAAAAATTTTTGCTGGCTGGCCAGAAGAATTTCCCCGGAGCAAGCGGCGCAAATACAATCTGCAGATATTGAAGGAATTTTTTTAATTAAAGAGCCTAAAAGATTTTATCCCAACGGTTTTTTAGGTGCTCATCTGCTTGGTTTTGTGGGAGATGATAACAGTGGCTTGGAAGGGTTGGAGTATAAATACGATGATGTATTGAAGGAAAAGCCCCTGCATCTGGCATGGGTGCGAGACGCCAAGGGGAAGAAATTGTTTTTGCGAGCGGAGAAGAGTGAAACGAAAAAAAATGAAGGATTGAATATCGTTTTAACCATTGATTATCGTATTCAATATTTGGTGGAGACTCATCTAAAAGAAGCAGTTTCGCTGCGTGGTGCCAAAGGTGGCGTTGCCATCGTAATGAATCCCAAAACGGGAGAAATTTTGGCGCTGGCCAACGAAAAGGGCTTTAATCCGAATAATGTTCGTGGTTTTTCGTCGAATGATTGGCGTAATCGCGCTATTGCCGATGTTTTTGATCCTGGTTCAACTTTTAAACCTTTTTTGGTTGCCGCCGCTCTGGAAGAAAAGGTGGTTAAAGAATCCGATAAAATTTTTTGTGAAAACGGTTCATTTGCTATTGCGGACAGAACAATTCGCGAAGCTAACAGAAAGCGTCATGGCTATTTATCAGTGCGTGAAGTTTTAAAATACTCAAGTAATATCGGCGCGGCGAAAATTGCACAGAAGCTAAAAAAGGAAAAGTATAGTCAGTATCTCGAAAGTTTTGGTTTTGGTGCAAAAACCGGGATAGATTTGCCGGGTGAAGCCTCTGGAATATTAAGACCGGTACAAAATTGGACAAACGTCGATACAGCAACAATTGCGTTCGGACAGGGAGTTTCCGTCACGGCCATCCAGATGATCAGTGCAATGTCGGCAATAGCCAACGATGGCGTTTTAATGAGGCCATATATTGTTCGCGGCTTTACTGATAAGGACAATAATCTTGTTAAAATGCGGACACCGGAAGTCGTACGTCAGGTCATATCGCCGGAAACGGCACAGAGTATGAAAATGATGCTCAAGGAAGTCGTTTGTTCTGACGATGGCACAGGCAGGAATGCCAATATAGCTAATGTTGCCGTAGCGGGAAAAACAGGTACGGCGCAAAAATTTGACTTTTCGCGAAACGTTTATTCTTCGGACAAAGTGCGTACATCGTTCATGGGATTTTTCCCTGTCGAAAATCCCCAGATTGCTATTTTGGTGATTTTGGATGAACCTCAGACGGATAAATGGGGAGGTGTGGCGGCAGCACCGGTTTTTAAAAACATTGGTGAACAAATGCTTAACTGTTTTGAAATAGACATTCGTCAATCGCATGTTGTTAAAACGGATGTTCCCGGAAATTTGCGCTTAATTTATACTCAAGATAATAATCCCGAGCAAGATCTTCTTGATGCCGACAGTTCTGGAATGCCTGATTTTACGGGGTTAACCATAAGACAAGCTTTGAAAAAGGCAAAAGCAAACTCAATAGATTTGAAAGTATCCGGCAACGGATGGGCGGTACGTCAGTACCCGAATCCCGGCACGCCGCTTTCGGGTGACCGTGTCTGCAGAGTGTTTTTTGAAATAACCTATTGAGGATAGCATGCAGCTGACGCATTTACTGGAAAAAGTGGATATCATTAATGGGCCTAAAGACAAGGCGGCGGATGTGTCAGCTGTTTGTTATAACGCTGAAAAATGTGTGGAAAACTCGCTTTTTGTGGCGGTTCAGGGATTTCAGTGCGATGGTCATGATTTCGTCAGCGAAGCGATAGCTAAAGGAGCGCGCTTTATAGTTTGCGAGAAAGACGTGATCGTGCCATCAAATATTGCAGTAATTCAAGTCGCAAACAGCCGGAATGCTCTGGGAGTTTTAGCTAAAAATTATTTTAGAAATCCTTCCGCGAATGTGGTGTTGGTTGCTGTCATCGGTACAAGCGGCAAAACGACAACTGCTTATATTCTGGAATCAATATTCAAAGAAGCTGGTTTTGAATGCGGTGTATTGGGCACAATCAATTACCGTTACAAGGGCAAGACCTTTCCGGCACCAAACACCACCCCGGAATCTTATGAAATGCATAAAATTTTACGCGAGATGGTCGATGCCGGAGTTACCCATGTCATTGCCGAAGTTTCTTCTCATGCTCTTGATTTAAGAAGAATTGACTCTTGCGATTTTGATTTAGGGATATTTACCAATTTAACTCCTGAACATCTTGATTATCACCTAACTATGGAAAATTATTTCCAGGCCAAAAAGCGTTTCTTTACCGAGATATTGTCCAAAAGCACAAAAAATCCTTCGTATAAGATGATTATTAATGGTGATGATGAATGGGGGCAAAAAATACTGCGCGAAGTATCCCTGCCGTCACTGACCTGTGGACTGGACGAGCGGAATGCCATCCGGGCGATCATTAATGATTTGTCGTTGAGGGGGATAAAAGCGGAAATTAATTTGGCCGGAGAAAAAATTGCAGTTAAGTCTGAGCTAATCGGTAGTTTCAATGTACAGAATATTTTAGCCGCCGCCGCCGCCGCAAAAGCCTTGAGGGTATCAGCCCATGCAATCAAAGCGGGGATAGAAAAATTAAATTATGTTCCGGGACGCCTCGAGCGGATTGACTCCGCCTCGGGTTTCAGTGTTTTTGTAGATTATGCACACAAAGCGGATGCTTTGCAGCAGGTTTTGCAAAATTTAGTGGAGTTCAAGAAAAAGCGTATCATAACTGTTTTCGGGTGCGGGGGAGACAGGGACCGTGGCAAAAGACCATTGATGGGGGAAACCGCAACAAAGTACAGCGATTTGACGATTATTACTTCCGATAATCCCCGTCGTGAAGACCCGCTTGCAATCATTGCGGATATAGAAGCGGGAATCGATAAGGGAAAAATTGAGAAACTTACCGCATCGCTGTTCGGAAACGGCAACAGCATTCATGCTTATATGATTGTGCCCGAAAGACGGCAAGCAATCGAAACGGCGATAAACTTGGCGCAAAAAGACGATATTATTCTTATCGCAGGAAAAGGGCATGAAGATTATCAGATTATAGGAACAAAAAAAACGCCCTTTGACGATAAGATTGTTGCCGGGGAAGCGTTGAAAACGAAGGGTAATCGATAGATGTGCGGTGAATCTCCCATATTGACGCTCAAAGAAGTGCTCGACACAACCACAGGAGTTTTAATTACCGGTGCGTCTGATATTGTTTTTTTCGGAATCTGTACTGATTCGCGCCGGTTGAGAACAGGAAATTTATTTGTTGCGCTCAAAGGTGAAAAGTATGACGGGCATGATTTTGTGCAAAATATTCTGGAATTCGGCGTTGCCGGTGTTGTCATAAGCGATGCAAGAAAAATCAAATTAGAGAAAGTAAAGAGTAATGTTGCCATTATAAAAGTTAATGACTCTCTAGATGCGTTGGGTAATTTGGCGCGTTATTGGAGAGATAAGTTTTCTGTACCGGTAATTGGCCTGACTGGTTCTTCGGGTAAAACGACGACAAAAGAAATGATGGCGGCAATTATTGGCCGTCAAAAAAATATTTTAAAGACAGAAGGCAATTTAAACAATCTTATTGGCCTGCCGCAGACGATATTTTGTCTCACCAAGAAACATGAGGCGGTTATTTTGGAGATGGGAACCAATACGCCGGGCGAAATAAGAAAACTTACGCAAATAGCGGCGCCGGATATAGGTCTGATTACCAATATCGGACCCGCTCACCTGGCTGGTTTCGGTTCGGTTGAAGGAGTTTGCAGGGAAAAGGGAGATTTATTCGTCTATATGAAACAAAACGGGACCATCATTATAAATCTTGATGATGAAAACGTGAAGGCAATCGCGGAAAAAGCCAAGAGACGACGTATAAGCTTCGGTCTGACGGGAGGCGCCGATGTAACCGTTAGGGAAATGGAGAAAATCGGTGTCAAGGGAATACGCTTTAAACTGATTATTTCGGGGAAAGCGTATGCAGTCGAAATGAAAATCACCGGCACGCATAATATTTATAACGCAATGGCGGCGGCGGCTACGGCGGAAGCTCTGGGCATAAGTCACGAATCGATATTAGAAGGGCTTGCCGCATTTCGTCCCGTTACCGGACGAATGGAAATAATCAGATTGAAGAACGGAGCTTATCTTATAAATGATTCCTATAACGCCAACCCCGCTTCCATGCGTGAATCCTTGATGACACTTAAGGATTTAAAGAATGGTCATAACAGTTATGCTTTTTTGGGGGATATGTTGGAACTGGGCGAAGCAGCGGAAGAAATGCACAGAAAAATAGGGATGTTTGCCGCGGTAACGGGCGTAAATACCCTTTTCCTTCAGGGTGATTTTGCACAAGTAACGGCGGCCGGCGCGCTGGAGGGGGGGGTGTCTTCTAAAAGCATTCATTTTTTGTCTGATCTAAGTGAAGATATCATTAATTTAAGAAAACTCATAAAAAAAGGTGATTGGATTTTGGTGAAAGGTTCGCGTCGAATGGGAATGGAAAAAATAACCAGCAGGATTTGTGATGATTTCGGGTGCGAAACAATAAAATGAAGGCAAACAAACTTAGCCGGTCAGAGGGGTGCTGACAATTGATTTACGAATTTTTATATCCTTTACACACGGTTTTTTCATTTTTTAATGTTTTTCGTTATATTACCTTTCGAACCATATTTGCGGCTATCACTGCGCTGTTGATTTGTCTTTTCGTTGGACCTTGGCTGATTCGTAAGTTGCAGAGCTTACAGATAGGTCAGAGAATAAGAGAAGACGGTCCGCAAAGTCACATAGTTAAAAAAGATACTCCGACAATGGGGGGAGTATTAATCATTATTGCCGTGGTGATTTCCACTTTTCTTTGGTCCAATCTTTCCGTTTATTACGTATGGATAATTCTTTTGGTGACGGTAGGTTATGGGTTGATAGGCTTTGCCGATGATTACCATAAACTTACCGGTAACAGTTCAAAGGGCTTATCGGGAAAGACAAGATTAGTGGCGGAAATTATAATCGCCTTATTTGTCAGTTTGGTTATCTATTTCAAACCGGGATTCAATTCGCAGATAGCGGTTCCCTTTTTTAAAACAGTGTTGCCTGATTTGGGCTGGGGTTACATTTTACTGGCGACTTTCATTATTGTCGGTACGGCCAATGCAGTTAATCTTACTGACGGATTGGATGGATTGGCTATCGGTCCGGCGACTATTTGTTTTGCGACATATGTTCTTTTTGCTTATTTTGCGGGTAATGTGAAAGTTGCCACATACTTGCAAATACCGTATGTGCCCGGTGCGGGTGAATTGTCGATTTTCTGCGGGGCGATGGTGGGCGCCGCCCTTGGGTTTCTGTGGTTTAATACATATCCCGCGGAAATATTTATGGGAGATGTCGGTTCACTTTCATTAGGGGGAGCTTTGGGAACCATGGCGGTTATTGCCAAGCAGGAGATACTGCTGGCCATTGTCGGGGGCATATTTGTTCTAGAAACGTTTTCTGTCATTTTTCAGGTTGGTTATTTTAAATTGACAGGGGGCAAAAGAATTTTCCGCATGGCACCGTTGCATCATCATTTTGAATTAAAGGGGTGGGCGGAGCCGAAAGTAATCGTGCGTTTTTGGATTATTTCTATCTTGCTTGCTTTGCTGGCTGTAAGCACGCTGAAATTGAGATAGAGGAATTATGGATTTAAAAAACAAAAGGGTGGTCGTTCTAGGCATGGGCAGGACAGGAATCGCCACAGCGAAATTTTTGGGTAGCAAAAAGGCACAAGTTGTGGTGACGGATGAAAAGTCTGTGAATGCATGGGGTGAAGGTTTTAAGTCTATTGCCCGTGAAAAATGGCTCCAAGTGGCAAATTATGATGCTGAAATTTTGGATGGAGCAAGCATGGTTGTTCCATCCCCGGGAGTTCCTCCGCATAATGCTTTGCTGATTGAGGCACAAAAAAGAAACATACAGATAGTCGGTGAAATAGAACTGGCTTACAGTTTTTTGAACGCACCTTTAATCGCGGTGACAGGCACCAATGGTAAAACTACGACAACCACACTTGTGGGACAAATATTGAAGCAAGCGAACAAAAAAATATTTATAGGCGGCAATATAGGAATCCCTTTAATTGAATATGCGCAAAGATTACCTCAGGCTGATTTTGTTGTTGCGGAAATAAGCAGCTTTCAGCTTCAGTGGGTGGAAAAATTCCATCCTTTTATTTCTGTCCTTTTGAACATGACCAATGATCACACCGATTACCACGGTTCTTTTGCCGAGTATGTTCGCATTAAAACTAAAATATTTGCCGAACAAACGGCAAAAGACATCACTATCATCAATGCTGATGACCCGGCACAGAGAGAACTGATCGAAAAAATTCGTTCTAAAGTTGTCGCCTTTAGCTCGAAACGTGAATTGAGAGAAGGTATTTTTGTTAAAGGGGATCAAATAATTTTCAAAATGCAGGGGTTTGATGAAGAAATATATCCGTTAAAAATGATTAAATTACCCGGCTGGCACAATGTGGAAAATGTGATGGCTGCGGTAGTGGCGGCGCGTTTTTGTGATGCTGATCGGCAGAGTATCGAATCTTGTGTTTCTAATTTTTACGGCTTGTCGCATCGTATAGAGTTTGTCGGCGAAAAAAAATCAATTAAGTTCTACGATGATTCGAAAGGAACAAATGTCGGAGCGGTTGTCCGCGCCCTGGAGACTTTTTCTCAGCCGGTTATTTTACTTTTAGGCGGGCGGGATAAAGATGGAGACTTTGAAACGCTTAAACCGATGCTCTCCCAAAAGGCGAAAAAGATAATTTTATTTGGTGAAGCGCGGGAGCGTATCTCCTCGCTTATCGGTAAGGGGGTGGAAAAAGTGATCATTCCGAAGATGCGCGACGCCATAGAAGTCGCTTATGAAAAGGCGCGGCCCGGAGATATAGTTTTGCTTTCTCCCGGATGCGCGAGTTTTGACGAATTCCGTGACTATAAAGAACGTGGTGAATATTTTAAACGGATTGTTAGGGGTCTTTAATGAATGCGGCAACTAAACAGGAAGAAAAATCACCGGATATAATTTTGCTTCTGGTCACATTAATTTTGGTTACCGTAGGTACGGTAATGATTTATTCGTCCAGCTCGATAATTGCTTTGGAAAAGTTCGGCGATAGCCGTTTTTTTTTGAAGAAGCAAATCGTGTTTGTTTTTTTAGGAATGCTTTTGATGGTATTGATTACAAAAGTGCCATATGAGCATCTCAAAAAAATGGCCTATCCCGGCCTTCTGTTGGCAATTGTTCTATTGGTTTTAGTATTAATACCGGGTATGGGCCTGAAACGAGGCGGAGCAACCCGCTGGCTTAATGTCGGAGGCCTTTCTTTTCAGGTGACGGAGATGGTTAAGATCGCCATGGTTTTATTTCTTGCGCATTTTTGGGCACGGAAAACAAATCAAATTAAAATTTTTCATCGAGGTGTTCTTTTCCCCTTGCTGGTTTTTTTATTGGTTATTTTTTTGGTTCTGCTCGAACCGGACTTTGGGGCAGCGGTTATAATTGCCGCTATTCTCCTTTTTATGCTGTGTATTTCCGGTGCACGTATCAGGCACATGTTGTTTTTAATTTTAATGTTCCTGCCGGCGGGCGTGTTGTTGATTTTGTTTAAAGGATACAGAATGGCCCGCCTGACGGCGTTTTTGGACCCATGGAAAGACGCGAGCAATACGGGATTTCAGATTATCCAATCTTTTTTGTCCTTCGGTGCTGGAGGAACTTTTGGTGTGGGCATTGGTGACGGAATGCAGAAACTGTTTTATTTGCCTGAGCCGCATACTGATTTTATACTTTCTATTATCGCCGAGGAAAGTGGATTCATTGGAGTGACAATTGTTATCATCATGTTTGCCCTTTTTGTTGTGCGTGGCTTCATGATTGCGCTAAAGGCACCCGACCTTTTCGGTACGCTGCTGGCTGCCGGTTTAACGTTGATAGTTGCCCTGCAGTCGTTTGTAAATATTGCGGGAGTAATGGGGTTAATACCGCTGAAGGGTTTGGTACTGCCTTTTTTAAGTTACGGCGGAACGGCGTTGTTGATGAGTATGACGTCAGTGGGGATATTGCTGAATATTTCCTCACATACGGCATAGAGAAAAAATAACGAAACGATGTTGCTAAGTTTTTGCTGACTAAGATGGTGTGAGATATGAGGGTAATCATAGCAGGAGGGGGTACGGGAGGGCACTTGTTTCCAGGCATAGCCATTGCCGAGGAATTTTTGAAACGAGACGGAAAAGCTCAGGTGATATTTATCGGTACTAAAAGAGGTATTGAGTCAAAATTATTGGGAGCGCAGGGTTTTGAACTTAAAACCATTGATGTGGAAGGGCTTAAGGGTCGGGGAATCAGGGCATTGGCTAAAGGTATTTATCAAGTGCCGAAAAGCATGTGGCAATCAAGATGCATAATAAAAAGTTTCAAGCCGGATATTGTTATTGGTGTCGGCGGCTATGCTTCGGGACCAGCGGTTGTTACGGCACATTTAATGAGGATACCCACGGCGATAGCCGAGCAAAACGCTGTGCCCGGAGTAACAAATAAAATACTCGGTAAATTTGTGGATAAAATATTTGTCACCTATAAACAGGCGGCGGAATATTTTGCATCCGACAAGGTGATTGTCAGCGGCAATCCCGTGCGGGCTGCATTTGCCTCTTTAGTTCCGACGGACAGGCAAAAAAAAGATTATTGGCAATTACTTGTATTCGGTGGTTCTCAGGGAGCGGAAGCCATCAACAAAGCGGTGACGGATATGTTGCCGAGATTGCAGACAATGAGAAAAAAAATTCATATTATTCATCAAACCGGCACGAGACAGGCGGATGTAATCAAAAGAATTTATGAGAAATATTCAATGGCGGCGACGGTTCTGCCGTTTATTGTTGATATGGTTAAAGCGTATAAAAGCGCTGATTTGATAATTTGCCGGGCGGGGGCTACATCATTGGCAGAGATTACGGCCGCAGGAAAAGCCGCGATATTAATTCCATATCCATGGGCGGCCAACGATCATCAAACAAAAAATGCTCAGGCGATGGCGGATGCCCAGGCAGCGATAGTGATTCATGAACATGAACTGGCCGGTGGAAAATTAAATGAAGTAATTGATGATTTGCTGAAAGACGAGAAGAAAATAAGAAAAATGGAAAAAGAGTCAGCAAAACTGGGAAATATAAAAGCAGCGGCGGAAATTGTTGATATATGCGTCAAATTGATCGCTTGAAAAAATGCGAGGGAAAATACGAATCATGGCTAGCAGCAAACAGAACGGATTAATGCAGAGAAAAGTTAAACGTATTCATTTTGTTGGAATTGGAGGAATCGGCATGAGCGGTATCGCCGAAGTGCTTATAAATTTAGGATACGAAATCAGCGGTTCGGACATGCAAAGTTCGGACATAACTAAACGCCTGAAAAAATTGGGGGCAAAAGTGTCTCTTGGACACAGCGCCCAAAATGTATCAAAGGCCGATGTTGTGGTCACTTCCACAGCGGTTAGAGAAAATAATCCGGAAGTTGTTGAAGCCCGCCGAAAAAATATTCCTGTAATACCGCGGGCGGAAATGCTGGCTGAACTTTTGAAGATGAAATTTTCCATAGCAGTTTCCGGCAGTCACGGGAAGACAACAACCACTTCCATGATTTCCACTGTTCTGGCGCAAGGCGGATTTGACCCCACCATGGTTATTGGAGGAAAGCTGGCCAGTATCGGCAGTAACGCCAGACTGGGCGACGGCGATCTTATTGTGGCGGAAGCGGATGAAAGCGACGGTTCTTTTTTGAAGTTGTCACCAACTATTGCCATTATCACCAATATTGACCGGGAGCATCTTGATTATTATCCGGGGATAGAGGAAATAAAAGATGCCTTTCTTCAATTTGCTAACATTGTCCCCTTTTATGGCTGTACAGTTTTGTGCAGCGACGATGAACATGTCCGGGAGATATTACCTTTAATAAAGCGTAAAGTTATAACTTATGGAATAAAGTATCCTGCGGATTATACGGTGCAGGATATAAAATTTAAAGGAAACAAATCGGTTTATAAACTCAGCTATAGAGCAGATGAATTAGGCACTGTTGAATTGAGTGTTCCCGGCATGTTTAATATTTACAATTCTCTGGCCGCTGTTGCTGTCTGTCGTGAGTTAAAATTGGATTTGAAGACGATTAGAGACGGGTTACGGAACTTTTTTGGTGTGCAAAGACGGCTTGAAGTAAAAGGAGTTGTTTCCGGTGTGACGGTTGTCGATGATTATGGCCATCATCCTACAGAAATAAAAGAAACTCTGGCCGCGGCGCGGCACGTTTGGAAAAAAAGATTGGTTGTTGTTTTTCAGCCGCATCGTTTTACGCGCACCAAAGTACTTTTCGATGAATTTACTAAAGCATTCGACGATGCCGACGTTCTTATTCTTAATGATATTTACCCGGCCAGCGAAGAGCCGATTGCCGGAATTAATTCTGCGGCTCTCTGGGCGGCGATAAAACAAGCTGGCCATCCGTGCGTCGAATATATTTCTGGTGAGAAGGAAACGCTTAGATATCTTTTGGAAACGGTGAGGCCTAAGGATACGGTTATTACCTTGGGTGCCGGAAACGTTTATAAGATGGGAGAGGCTTTTTTGAAAAAAATGGTAGCAAGGGAAAAAAGTAAATAATGCCGGTAAAAAGAAAAATCGTAGACGTGCTAGAAGATATTCCTCGGACAAAGGTATTGTACGATGAGCCGATGTCCAATTACACTTCGCTTCGTGTGGGAGGCAAGGCGGATGCTCTAGTTGTTATAAACAGCGAAGAACAGTTGTCGAAGATAGTTAACAGGCTCAAAAATGAAAACATTGATTTTTTTCCGGCCGGGAATTTGACAAATATTATTATACGCGACGGCGGTTATCGTGGAGTAATTTTGTTGATGACAGGATTGAAAAAAGTTGTCTGCCAGCGTTTTTCGGATGGGCGACAGGTCATTTTTGCCGAGGCCGGTGCTTCATTAGATTCAGTAATCAGCTTGGCTCTGGCCGAAGAGCTTACCGGTATGGAATTTTGCGCCGGAATTCCCGGTAGTGTCGGCGGAGCCGTTCGGATGAACGCGGGAGCATACGGGAAAGAAATGAAGGATGTTTTAGAAAAAATATATTTACTTGATGTCGACGGCACAAAAAAAGATTTGCATCGGCAGGATATATCTTTCGGATATAGGAAAATCAATTTGCCTTTGCAGACTATTATTCTTGCCGCAAAATTCAGGGTGGAAAAGGGCGAAACCAAAAGCATTAAAAACCGGATGAAAGAAATAATGCAGTGGCGTCGGGAAAAGCATCCGTTGGAATATCCAAGCGCCGGGTCTGTTTTTAAAAACATTCCCGGTCAGCCTGCCGGAAAGATTATTGAAGAACTTGGAATAAAAGGAAAAAGTTGCGGGGATGCGCAAATTTCTCCCAAGCATGCGAATTTTATTGTCAATAAAGGAAAAGCCAAAGCAGCGGATGTTTTGAAGCTTATTGCGTTTGTACAGGAGAAGGTAAAAAAAGAAAAAAACATTAATCTGGAAACAGAAGTGGTTATTATTGGAGAGGATTGATGCGGATAAGGTCGAGCAAAAGTTACAAAGCCAAGAGGTATCGCCTGACACGCAGATTCAGTGAAATGTTTGGTGATTTTTTCCGGGCCTGGTGCGTGTTGCTTTCGGCTGCCGTTCTCAGTTGCGCGTTTATTTATGTTTATACCTGTTTTTTAAGCAGCCCGTATTTTGAAATCAAAGAGACTTCCGTGCGCGGTCTGAAGGAACTGACGGAAAAGGATGTTCTCACATTGGCGCAGGTAAAACCTGCGCAAAATCTTTTGGCGGTGAATAAATCAGCAATAGAAAAAAGGATATTGGCTAATCCATGGGTGAAAAATATATATATTGGCAGAGAATTGCCCGACAGGCTTGTGCTGGAGTTGAGGGAAAGGCAACCGGTAGCTTTATTGAAGGAGAAAAATGATTTCTATTTGATTGATACGGAAGGTAATGTGTTTAAAAAGGTAAACGAGAGCGATGAAATTGACCTTCCCGTAATCAGCGGATTGGATGGTAAAGAAGCCGCGAAGACGCCTTCTTTTCTCGAAGCGCTGAGACTGATCGATATTTTACACAATTCCAGTCAGTACGCTTATCTGGGAATCGTTTCCGAAGTGAATGTCAGCAAAGTATTCGGCTTGGGTGTACTTACGGAAAAAGGATTTTATTTTAAATTGGGTACTGATGGTTTTGAGAGCAAATTAAAAAACTTGAAAATAGTGATGGATGATCTGGCGAAGAGGGAACTGACAAATGGTTGGCTGTGTATTGATTTGGTTAATCCTTCGAAAATTACCATTCAGCAAAAAAACTTGCTTATTAAAGAGAAAGAGCGAGAGGGGAGTAGCAGTAGCCGTTATCAAATATGAAATTAAATAGGAAGTTAAAATAAAAACGAGGTGAAATACTGATGGGAAGAAAAAATGAAGTGCTTGTTGGGCTTGATATTGGAACCACCAAGACTACGGCGGTTGTCGGAGAAGTTACTAATACAGGCATTGACATAATAGGCATCGGAACGTCACCGGCAAAAGAAATAAGAAAAGGTGCTGTGGTCAATATAGACAACATGGTGGAATCTATTAAAACAGCAGTGGATGAGGCGGAACATATGTCTGGTTACCGTATCAATTCAGTTTATGTCGGTATAGCCGGGAACCATGTTAAGGGGCAGAATTCTTTGGGGATAGTATCTGTTAAAGGTCGTGAGGTTGGTGAAGATGACGTGCAAAGAGCAATTGAAGCGTCACGCGCCATTGCTGTTCCAATAGACAGGGAAATAATACATATTCTGCCCCAAAATTATGTTGTCGATGGTCAGGACGGCATTAAAGATCCCAAGGGAATGTCCGGTGTGCGTCTTGAAGCAAAAGTGCATATTGTCACCGCCGCATCTTCCGCCATTCAAAATATAATTAAATCTGTTAACCGGGTCGGGTTAGATATTGATGACATCGTTATGGAACAGTTAGCTGCTTCCGAGGCTGTGCTGAGTTCTGATGAAAAAGATTTGGGCGTGGCGGTAATTGACATTGGAGGCGCGCATACCGGCATAGCCATTTTTGCCGAGGGAAGCATCAAACATACCGCAATACTTTCGGTGGGAGGTAATTATGTCACTTCCGATATTGCCACGGGTTTGCGCACACCTTTGAATGAGGCAGAGGATATAAAACTAAAATATGGATGCGCTTTGACTTCAATGATTGCAAAAGAGGAGACAATAAGAGTGCCCAGTGTAGGCGGTCGCGAGGATCGCGAAGTTTCTCGCCAAATTTTGGGCCGAATCGTTGAACCCAGGATGGAGGAAATATTAAGTTTTGCGTTCAAGGAAGTTGTCCGCTCTGGATTTGAAGAATTACTGGCGGCCGGGGTTGTTCTGACCGGGGGAACCGCGCTGTTACCCGGAACTAATGAACTTGCCGAACGGGTGTTTGACATGCCGACACGCCGGGGCAATCCAGCCAATGTCGGCGGTTTATATGATGTGGTGAATTCTCCGGAGCATACGGTCGGCGTTGGATTGATTGTTTATGGAAGCAAGGAAATGGAGAGAGATTCTGTGTACGGCAGAAAGACAAATATATTCGGCAGAATGTCAAGGTCAATAAAAAAATTAATGTCAGAATTTTTTTGAAAGGAAGGAGTAACCATGTTTGAATTAAAAGAAATATGCAATGAAAATTCGGCAAAGATCAAGGTAATCGGTGTGGGCGGAGGCGGAGGAAACGCCGTAAATACGATGATTGCGTATTCACTGCGCGGAGTTGATTTCATCAACACCAATACAGACGCACAAGTGCTGAGCGTTTCTCATGCGCCGATTAAAATTCAATTAGGTATGGAGTTAACCAAAGGATTAGGCGCTGGTTCCAATCCTGAAATCGGCAGACAAGCGGCATTCGAATCAAGAGACGAAATAAAACCTTACTTGGAAGGCGCGGATATGATTTTTATCACCGCAGGATTAGGCGGAGGAACGGGAACAGGTGCTGCTCCGGTCATTGCGGAAATCGCCCGTGAATGCAATGCGCTAACAGTTGCCGTGGTTACCAAGCCTTTTCAATTTGAAGGGAAAAAGCGTAATATGCAAGCAGAAGAGGGGATTCAGCAGCTAAGAGGCGTTGTGGATACCCTGATTGTTGTTCCCAATCAGCGGCTTTTAAGCTTAGGCGGGCGCAACCTGTCGCTTTTGGAATCATTTAAAAAAGCGGATGATGTTCTTTATCAGGCGGTGAAAGGAATTTCCGATTTAATTTTGGTCCCCGGATTGATTAATCTCGATTTTGCAGATGTAAAAAACATTATGACGAACATGGGTATGGCCGTTATGGGGACGGGAATCGCCGGCGGAGAAAACCGGGCGGTAGAAGCGGCGCAAAAAGCGATTTCTTCGCCTCTTCTTGAAGACAATACTATTCAGGGAGCGCACGGCATTTTGCTTAATATCACCGGCGGATTGGATATGAGTCTTTACGAAGTCAATGAGGCTTCCTCACTGATTCAAGCGGAAGCGCATGAGGATGCGAATATTATTTTCGGCACGGTTATTGATGAAAAAATGAGAGATGAGATACGCATTACTGTTATCGCCACCGGCTTTGATGACAACATTATTAAGAAAAAAGTTTCCGTGGACAATGTTACTCATCTTGTGGGCTTCAAGAAAGAAGATCTGCAGACGCCAGCATTTATGCGCCAGGAAAGAACACGCAACAAAGCCAATATAGTTACTCTGGGCGTGGACGAAGGCACGGAGGAACTGGATCTTGAGATTCCGACTTTTTTGCGCCGACAGGCGGATTGAAAACAGGAGAGGCGAAATATTTATTCATGGTTATGGGCCATGGGACATGAATTGGAAACTAAAAAGAAATTGTGCGGCTTTATTGACGCAGGAAAGAGGTTATTTTAAAAAAGTTTGGGGGACATATAACACGGTTTGCCTTGTTTATCCTAATCATTACCGCATAGGCATGGCGAACTTGGGCTTCCAAACGGTTTACAAAATATTCAACGAGCAGCCTTCCTTTCTTTGTGAAAGATTATTCCTTCCCGCACCGGAAAACGGTGCCGAATTCGTCTCCGGTGCGGCAGGAATAGTGAGTATAGAAAACCAAAAGCCCGTTACTGAATTTGATATTTTGGCTTTTTCTATATCTTTTGAAAATGACTATCCGAATATTTTAAAAATTATGGGCCAGGCGAAAATTCCGTTTCTGGCTGCTGAACGCTCTAAAGATTACCCTCTTATTTTGGGTGGTGGCATTGCCCCAACGCTTAATCCAGAACCGCTGGCGGACTTTTTTGATTTATTTATACTGGGTGAATCAGAACTGGCGTTGCCCAAATTTGCTTTATCTTTTGATGAAGCTTGTCGCAATAAAAAGAATCGTCGACAATTTCTCAGTGATATACAAAAAAAAATTCCAGGCGTCTATGTTCCGTCATTATATAAAGTAAACTATGGAAAAGACAGTAGGGTTCAGTCGATTGAGCCAGTCAAGCACACATTCCCCCAAAAGATAAAACTAAATAATCCTAAAGATATCAATGCTTTTCATGCGCAGGAAACTGTCAGCGCGTCAAAAGCGGAAATGGAACAAATGTTTTTGATTGAAGCAAACCGCGGTTGTGCTCACTACTGTCGTTTTTGCGCGGCCTCTTATGTTTATCATCCGGTACGTTTTCGTAAAGCTGAGGAGATAATAAAATCGGTTAATCAGGGTTTAGAAAGAAAACAAAAAATTGGCCTGGTCGGAACAGCGGTTTGTGAGCATCCCAGCCTGATCGGCATAATGGAATATATTCAGGGGAAAAACGCTCAGATAGGCATCGGCTCTCTGCGTATTGATCGGGTTACAGAAAAAATTGTGGATATGCTCAAAGCCGGAGGGGTTGAAACTGTAGCGTTGGCGCCGGAAGCCGGTTCTCAGAAGATGAGGGATTTGCTAGGTAAAGGTATAAGTGAACAGGACATAATCCGGGCGATATCAATTCTTATTGAAAAAGGAATATTAAATTTACGTTTATATTTTATGGTGGGTCTGCCTCAGGAAGGGGAAGAGGATATTGATGCCATTATTGAGCTGGTGAAAAAGGTTCAACATACAGCTCTCAAACGTACAGGGGGAAAAAGAAAATTCCGTCGGATCACGTTAAGTATAAATCAATTCATTCCCAAACCGCATACGCCGTTGCAATGGTGCGTTCTGGCCGATGTTCAGGAGACAAATAGAAAAATAAAAAAAATTGTCAATTTTTTTAAAAAGGACAGACAGATCAAAGTCATATCAGATGTTCCCAAATGGAATTACATCCAGGCGTTTCTGTCGCTGGGAGATCGAAGAGTAAGTGAAATTCTGCTTGCCGTACACAGGCTCAACGGTAACTGGAAAAAAGCACTGAAAGAAATCAATATAAACCCTGATTTCTATGTTTACAGGCAGAAATCAACAAAGGAAGCGCTTCCCTGGAATATGATTGAAATTGGAATTTCCCGGCAATTCTTGGTTAAAGAATTTGAAAAAGCGTTAGCGGGAAAATAAACGTTGATAACGTTGAGCGATTAAAAGCCCCCTTAAAGCGGATGCTT
>DIEW01000013.1 GCA_002418825.1 Syntrophaceae bacterium UBA5764
GGCATCCCCCGCGGCAAGGCCGCCGGCTTCACTCGGCGGATCGAACAGGCGCCGTGCGCCATGCACGCAAGGCGTCGTCAAAACTCGTAAGCCACGCCCGCGAAAACAGACCGTCCCGCCCCCGGATAGCCGCACAGCGTGCTCTTGAGGGTGGTCTGATCGGTAAAGGATCCCAGACGCGTATCGTAATCCCGGTCGAACAGGTTGTGGCCCGCCAGTGTCAGGACCCAGTGCCCGCCCAGACGCTGTTCGAGTTTCAGATCCGCCGTCCAGTAGGAACGGAGGGCATGGATGACGGTTTCGGTATCGGGATAGGTGGTGGTCTCCGTATTGTAAACGAGCCGGTCGCTCACGTATCGGACCGTTGCCGTCGCAGTCAGTCCGAAGCGGCTCCTGTACGTGAGGTCGCCCTTGAACTGATGCTCCGGCGTCATGGCGGCACGCCGGGTGGCCATGGTGTACCGGAAATCCGGGGCGATGAACGGCGGCCATCCATAGTCCTGTTTCATATAGGCGCGGTTTTCCTCTTCCGCATCCAGATAGGTGTAGCCCAGGGCCAGCGTCAGGTCGAAAAAGGGTCCGATCCTGACCCCCGCCTCGAGGCCGTCCGCCCGATAGTCCGCCAGATTCATGGGGCTCCAGACGCCCTGCGAATCCGGTTCCCACTGGATCTTGTCCTCCACCTTCCAATGAAAATACGACAGGCTTACGAACACCTTGTCGTTCAGCAGGGACTGTTCGAACGTCACATCGGTATGCCAGCCCGTTTCGGGCTTCAGGTCGGCGTTGCCCCGGGTATACGGATCGGCCGGCCAGTACAGGTCGTTGGGGGTGGGGGCCAGGAAATGTTTTCCATGGTTGATCTTCAGGGCCGTCGCCTCGCTGAGATTGACGATCAGGCCGAAGAGGGGCAGGGTTTCCGAGCCGAAGGTCGAGTGGTTTTCGTGCCGGAAACCGGCCAGCACTTTCCAGTAGCGCGACGGCCGGTATTCTGCCTCTGTAAAGAGGCCTTTCGTATGGAGGCCGGCATCATGGGCCGTTTCGACGGTTCGAAGGCCGGCGGTGTCCAGATCGAAATTGTCATTCTTCCAGTTGAAATCCTTGTACTCGCCGCCCAGCAGCAGTTTGGCGCCCGCAAAGGGATAAACGTCCACATGTCCGTCCGCGCCCAGCACCCGGTTGGTCACCCAGTTTTCGTCCCCCGATCCGTTGAAGGCGTACCGTTGAACGTTGTGATTTTCCGTGTTCGTGTAATGCCCCTTGAAGTCATAGCCGAGCCATGGGGCGGGTTTTCCCTTGACCTCGAGCACGATGCGGCCGTCCTTGTCGCCGCTGCGATCCAGCAGGGTGGCCGCGTCACGATTGTAGAACGTCTCCGTGCCGATGGCGTAGGTCCCCGTGCCGGCAGGCGGTTCGACGCCGGGCATCCCATACTTCCGGTGAAGGTAATCACCGTAGAAACGGACATTCATCCCGTCTTTCCTGTCCAGAACCAGCGTGAGCGATACATCGCTCTGCCTGAGATCGCTGTTGTCCCGGAAGCCGTCGGTTTCCGTTCTGCCGGCGGTCAGGTAATATCCGAAATCCCCGACGACGAACATCCCGTTTTCCGCCGCCACCCGCCAGGTCCCCTGGGAACCGTAGCCGGCGCCGATTTTCAGGTCCTTTTTGTCTCTCCGGGGTCCCTTCGTCAGGAGATTGACGGTTCCGGCCATGGCGCCCGACCCGTAGAGGAGAGAACCGGACCCCTTGACGACTTCGATGCGCTCGATGGCGTCGATGGGAAGCCTGCCCACGTCCGCGACGCCCAGGGAGGGGGAGTTGACGGGGACGCCGTTGATCAAGACCTGCGTGGCGTTTCCCCGCATGCCGCGGATATGGATTTCCTGGGAGGCGCCGCCGTAATTCCCGTAGGTCTGCCAGTCGATCCCCGGCTCATTGGCCAGCAGTTCCCCGATCGTTCTTGCGCCGGAGGATTGAATGTCCCGGGAGTCGAGGATGAGAACCGCATTGGGGACATCCTTCCGTTTCGCCGGGGTCTTCGTGGCGGTCACCACCACCTCCTCCAGCGTGATCGCCGCCTCCGGAGCTTCGGCCGCCGTGGCGGCAGACCAACCTGGGTCGGGGCCGAGCATCGCCCCCGACAAAAAAGATAACATCACAAGCCACGTTAACCGGATCCTCATGGAACGTCTCTCCTTTCCCCCGCGGGAATCGAGTCGCTGGCCTGCGGCGGCGTCTCCTGGCTCGTGGCGTCCTACTGTCCGCGCCTTCCGGGTTCAACCGCGAACCCGTGGCCTCGTGCGGAGGTCGTTCCACTTACAGTTGCGGGGCAGCGCCGGATTTTGACCGGCTTCCTTGTTTGGACACTCTGATTCAGGTTAGCAATGTCATTCTGGGAGACGCGTTTTGCGGATGCGCATCCACCAGAACATCGACCTCGTAAACCTCCTTCATATTTCGCGCGGAAATAACTTCCGCGGGATTTCCTATAGCATAAATTTTTCCGCAGTAAAGCAAAATTATTTTATCCGCGTTTTGCGCGGCGAGATTTATATCGTGGGTGACAAAAACAATCGCCAGGCCGTCATCACGGTTTAACTGTTTGAGCAAGGTCAGAAAACGCAGTTGATGCTTCAAATCCAAGAATGCCGTGCTTTCATCCAAAAGCAACACTTCCGGCTTCTGCGCCAGCGCCCGGGCAATCAATACGCGCTGGCGTTCTCCGGCGCTTAATTCATTGAATCTGCGACGCGCGAAGTCAAGGGTATCGGTTTTCTCCATTGCTTCCTGAACAATTTTGTAATCTTCCTTGTTTTCAAAACGGTAATTGCCCAGATGCGGAAACCTGCCCATCAAAACAATTTCCTCGACAAAAAACGGGAAAACGGCAGGTGTCTCCTGCGGCACAATCGCCACCTTTCGCGCGATTTCTTTGCGCGCGTATCGGAAAGTGTTTTTCTCCCCGACATGCATTTCTCCGCTATCCGGCAAAAGCGACCCGTTGATTAATTTCAGAAGCGTCGTTTTGCCTGACCCGTTCGGACCGATAATCGCCGTCATTTGCTCTCTATCCACGACAAAAGATACTTCTTCAATAACCGCTTTTTCGGCATAGCTAAAATTTATTTTTTGAGCGCGAATTACCGGCATGATTATAGACCTTTCCTTTTCAGGAGAAAAACAAAGTACGGCGCGCCGCACAGCGCGGTAATAACACCTACCGGCAGTTCTGCCGGCGTCAATATTACTCTGGCTACAGTATCGGCAAGAACCAGAAAAGACGCGCCAAAAAGAGCAGATGTAGGTAAAAGCAGACGATGGTCTGAGCCAAATATGAGGCGCATCATGTGCGGCACTATAATACCGATGAAACCGATAATCCCTGCCAGGGACACAACCACAGAAATAATCAGAGAGGTAAGAACAAGCAGCCAGGGTTTTGTCCTTTCGAGATCCACGCCCAGATGCAGCGCCGTTTCCTCACCCTGCACGATTAAGTTAAGTTTCCGCGCCTGCCCGTATAGGAGGATAAAACCAACTATTAGACAAAATGCCGCCACGCCGATTTCCGACAGAGAAGCGCGCGATAAATCCCCCATCAACCAGAAGGTTATGGAATGCAATTCCAGGCTGTCAACAATGGAAAGAAAAAAAAGAATGGCCGCGGAAAAAAAAGCGTTAATAACGACTCCGATGAGCAACAGCGTGTTATCAGTCAGCGCTCCCTTCGCGCCACCGGCGACAATAAATAATAAAAATACTGTAATCAGCGCGCCGCAAAAAGCCAGAAGAGGAATGCCCAGATAAAACGAACCGGCACCGCTGACAATTCCGATAATCGCCCCCAATGCTGAACCGCCGGATATACCCAAGATGTAGGGATCGGCCAGTGGATTGCGCAAAAGCGCCTGAAAAACAACTCCGCCAAGGGAAAGCACCGCACCGACAACCCCGGCAAATAAAATCCGCGGCAAGCGCACGGAAAAAATTATTAACTCTTCCTGGGATTCTATAGATACTTTGCCGGTCAGGACTTTGCCCAAAAACCTCAGCAGCGCGCCTGCGTCAATGTGGACACTGCCCAGGGCAAGCGAAACAAAGCACAAAACAAAAAACAGGAAAAGCATAAAGGCGCTGATGTTCAGTACCCGTAATGAAGTTACCCGGCGGTAAATAGTTATTACCTCCTTTTTTCGCGCGTGCTTGGCGCGTTTTCTTGCTGAGTTTCAACTCCGGCAGCCTGCCCTGTCTTATCAATTTCCGTTCCCCCGGACTTCTGCTCAATGTCGGCAAGCCACAACGGATGACGATGGCGGGCGTAAGCCAGGCGCACGCGGCCAGTAAAGATACCGCGCACCAGCGGCCAGTTTGGTTTAAGCGCGATCGCCGCCATGTGCGCCAGAAAAGCCAGAAAAAATAAAACAAAGAAAATATTATGAATCCACGTCGTCCATAAGACAACCGTATGCGATATATCCGGTGCGTAAATATTTTTATAAGTTTTTACCAAACCGGAAATAATCAGCATCAAAATGCTAAAGGCCATGCCGGCGTAAGCCAGGCGCTGCTCGGGCAAATATTTGGGCATGGGCGGCTCCTCGCCGAAACCAAACATGCTTTTGATAACAGCAATGGAAGCGGAAAAATCTCCTTTGCGCGGCAGCAAACCAAATTCACCACGGGCAGTGTGATAAACCACGTGGAAAACAGCCGCCGCGGTAAAAACCAGCGCCGCCGAATAATGCAGGTACAGCGAAGTAATAAAATCCGCCGTCCAACCCAAACCCGGAATGGTAATAATGTAGTAGCGCTTGGCCACCGGTAATTCAAATATTCCGGTCATAAGCAAAACCAGTCCGGAGACGGCGATGGCCCAGTGTTCAATCAGTTCCACGGTACTGTGACGAACAACAAGATTTTTTTGCGTCAGTATTTTTTCAGCCATTTTCCCCCTCTTTTTTGTTCATTTTTTCCTTGCGGCGGGAAAACCATTTCCACGCGCCTGCCGCGCCCGCCGCGGCCAGCCCCAAAACCGGCGCGGCCAAAACCATCTTTCCCAACGGGTCAGTGCCAGCCATACGGCGTGGAACATTCATTTTAATATCCGGCTGTCCCGACTTTTTAGTCATCGTTTTGTTGATTTCCTCAAAAGGAACAGGAGAGATATATAGCGTGGACGTGCCGCCATTTTGCTCCATGCCGTATATGTAGCCTTTCATCCGGCGGACACGCTCGAGAGCCACGGCCTGAATAACTTTTTTCGCCCCAATGAGCAAAGCCTCCCGCGGGCAAGCCTCAATGCAACCCGGTAGCTGTCCCTGGTTAATGCGGTCGAAACATAAATCACATTTATACATCACGCCATTACCCATAAAGCCGGGCAAAACATGCAGATAAATTCCCACGCCCGATTGCCGCTGAGGTATTTCCCACGGGCAGACATCTCTGCATTTCGCGCCGCCAAAGCACTGGTTCTGATTAATAACAACGGCGCCATTTTTAAATTTATGATTGGCGGAAAAGGGGCAAATAGTCGCGCAGGGCGGATTTTCACAGTGCATGCAACGACGCGGCACATAAATTGTCTTCTTCCTGCCCGCAAAATTGACTTCTGCTCTGTGCACATAAATAAAGTTATAAGGGGTTAAGCGATCGAATACTTCCTGTTTTTTTGACCAGTCTTCAATCATTTTTCTCGGCCACGGCTCTGGAATCGGCTCAACTGGAAGGGGAATTTTATTTTTATTAATTTCCTTACAGATACTCACGCAGGCCGGAATTTTCCGGTTGACACAGCCGTCGCATAAGCTTAAATCAATGATTGTAGCCAAACCTTCACTTTTTGCCGCGTTGGCGCTTTCGGGTAAACTTATTCCGGAAAGCATGATCGCTCCTGCCGTCACCTGCAAAAAAGAGCGGCGGCTTATTTCTGTTTTATTTTTTTGATTCATAATGTTTCTCCAGCCTTGATGTAAGGATAAATCATTATTTCTCAATTTTATTTACGCGTATTTTATAAGCGTTACCGATTTTTTCCACAAGTCTTATTTCCATGCCGTTTTCCTTATCCGTAAACACCGGTTTACCCGGTAAATCAAACGCGGCACCCTGCAAATAAGGAACAGACGGGTCCGCATCCCTTAATTTTACCGGTGCGAGCCCGTAGCGGCACTCTCTGACTCTGTCGTCCGCGTACATGATCAGAACGCCGTGCCCGGGCAGATAGGGATCAAAAGCGCCCAGCGGCTGGCGGTTTTCAACAAGATAAAAAGTTGTTTCTGTAAGCGGTATCTTTATTACCAGCGTGTCGGCGTAACCATCTTCCAGGGGACCAAGAACAATTTCACTCGCTTGCTTGGGCTCCACAACTTTTATTTTTTCCGGCGCGATCCAGCCTAATCTCATTTTTGTCCAGGAAGAAATCCCCGGCGGCGGAAGATGTCGTTGATATGAGTGACAGGACATGGGGTCCCAATAACCCATATTAATCAGCGCCCTGGCCCAACCGGTAAAAAGCGTTGGATTTTTCGCCTGTATGTCATGATCATAAAGGCAGGGCACCATTCTTCTGCCGTCGCGCACGCCGCCCCAAACATGCGCTATGTCATGAAAAAGCGTGCCGAGATGCGCCTGAAAAGTAAAAATAGCCACGCCGCCCGGCACAACCTGTCCTTTCTTTTTTGTTTTGAAAACAGTTTCCTGCGACCAGCCCAGCATTCCCGGGTAACCGCAAAGTCCGATCATCCCGTATTCCTCAAACTTCGCGCTGAGAAATAAAACGATAAACGAATAACGGGAAAAGTCATTTCGTTCATCGGCCGCGTCAATCGCATCCTGTATCAGTTTGACGACACGAGATTTATCGACGGCAAGATTGGCATCCGATATCGAATACTGTCCGATGGGATCCGGAAGTTTGTGCCAGCCGGTAAAATCAAATTCCGCGCACACTTTGCCGTAAGACATTTCGCGCACATAATTATCCAGTTGCCTGAAGCGGTCGCGAACAAAGTAATCATCAACTTTAGGCGTGACATATGGAAACTCAATAAGGATAACCAGACCCTTCTTTTTTTCACAATAAGTATTTTTCCCCGTATCCGGTGCCGCTGTTGTCACCAAAATAACGGAGATGGCCAGAAAGGCAAAAATGCTTGGATAAACTTTCATATTAGACATGCAATTCACTCCCTTTCTTTAATCACTTCGATTCAAAATTAGCACATCTCCCTTATTTGTAAAGGGATTAGCTCTACGGGAAAATTAACAAGACAAATTATCGGGTAGTTTTCAACATCTGCCGACGGCGGCCAGATAGATAGTAAACTCTTCGTCTCCGTCCACATCCAGCAGTTCATCGCAGGCTTCCTGATTATAAGCGGCCACGACACAGCATCCCGCGTCGATACTCTGGCAAGCCAGATATAAATTCTGGCCGACGTGACCCGCATCAATGGCGATAACTTTATGCGCGGCCAGATCATAACGCCACTCCATTCGGGAGGGAATCGCCGTCCAGAAAAATGTCACGGCGGAAGCAGCGATAAAATTTTGTCCGAAGCAAGCGGCTGCCGCCTTACGCCCGATCTGTTCATCCAGTTTCAGTTGCGCCAGCTTTTCATCAAAAGGCAAATACTGGTAGAGACCAGACGGCAAACTTTTAATGCGGTTTATAATTAAATAAGTTTCAAAAGAATGACGCGCTCCCGCCGAAGGCACCGACCGCAAAGCGGTTTCCGGACTTATCACACAACGAATTCCCTGGGTCGCCCAGAGCAGTGCGGAAAGTTCTTCCAGCGTCAGCGGATCCGTTTTGTATTCGCGCACGCTTTCACGAAAGACAATCGCTTCGCCCACCGGCAATTTACCCACCTTCATCAGCGCATTTTTCCCCGCGGGCAAATCGACTCTTGGCGCAGCGGCGGGACAAGGTTTTTGTAAAAGAGGAGCGGAAAGGCCTCTGCTCTGCGCCGTTTGCAAAAAATCAATTTGCTGGCGGATAGAATCTTTCAAAAAAAACCTGTTAGCCTCAAACCGTTTTTCTGACATGCGATAAGCTCTCCCTTATTTTTTATCTATTCTTACAAAATCAGTTACTTCTTCAAACAAAAACTTGTCCGTATAAAACGGCCAGTCGTTGTGTCCCGCGCCCTTGATTACCCACATCTTTTTTCTGCCTTCGGGAAGATTAGCATATAAATTATGCGCGTGTTTGATAGGCAGGATTTCATCACGCTCAGCCGCGACCACGGAAATTTTGCGGGGATAACTTTTCAGGTTTTCGATGCTGTCGTATTTATCGGTCAAAACCAGCTTTACCGGCAGAAAAGGAAAAAGAGATTTGGCAACCGACGCAAGCGAATCCCACGGTGTAATTAATATTATTCCCGCAACCGGCACGTTTGTTTCTTTGGCGATCGCCGCGGCCACGCCGCAGCCCAGTGATTCACCCAGAAGATAGATCGGCGTTCCGTATTGATTGTAGGCAAGATTTATCGTTTCCAGGCCATCAGCGACAAACGGTTTTTCGCCAACTTTCCCCGGGCGGCCGCCGTATTTCGGATATTCGGCCAAGATTACCCGGAAACCCAGTTTCATCAGCGGCTCCAGATAAAATTCTCTGTCGAATGCCGTGCCGCCGTTGCCGTGAAAAAGAACAATTGTTCCGCTGGGCGCGGGCGCTTCTGCGGCGGAAATAAGTGCCCGGTAACTATCGGCGGCTTCCGGCCAGAACTTCATATTAACCGATGCCAGCATCCGCTCGGCAGGAACATCCGCACTGGGAAAATAAAGAAACTTGTTTTGCATATTACAGCCTCCGAGAAACATTAACGAAATAAGAAACAAAAATATTTTTAGTATTTTTCTCATTGATAATGATATTTTTAAATTACCATGGCAATCCATTTAAATCTATAGGAGCATTTGGAAAGAATGCCCCTTCACAGCTATAAGTCATCGTAAGATTTGGAAATACCATTTTACCTTGAGGCTGTTCAAATGTCGTCGGGAAATCATTAACTTTCCAGCCAAGTTTTTCATAAAAACCAGAAACTTCCTTGCGGCATAATAGAAGGCCAAAACAAACGTTTAATTTATCTTTTATTGCTTTTACGGCTTCCGCCATGAGCTTTTTTCCTATACCATTGTTTCTCCATTCATTTTTCGCGATAACGCCGCTTATTCCTCCTATGCAAATCTGCTGATCTGCCACCAAAATCAACCGGTCAATAATACCAACGCGCCCTATTAATTCCGAATCATTAAAAGCAAGAACATACCATTGAGGCTCTGCCCATTTTAAAGGAATGTAACCGAACTCATCTTTAAACCATTGAACAAGCTGATCTCTTTTTTGTCCCGTTAAATCTTTTTCATGAATAGTTTTTATTTGAAATACACTATTGGCTGATGTCATTTTCTCATACACTTATACAGAACTTTTCACATTTTCAACGCTTTAAGCAAAGATTAACACACATATTATTTTTGTAAAGTCAGAAAGTTAAGAAAGGCTGAACAGTATGGTATTTGCCAGTGTAGCAAGCCAGGCAAAACTATCTTTACCGCGGCCGTATGCGCGACTAATTGTTTAAGTAACAGACGACTTATCTTTTTCGGCGGGCTGATTTAAAAGATCAACTTTAAAACGGTCAAAATAATATTTTACAGCAAGCGCGCAGATTACTCCGAAAACAGCGCTGGCGATAATATCTCCCACAAAATGCGAATTCAGAATCACTCTGCTTGCCGCGATGGCGATGGCGGCAGGAAAAACTATAATGCCGGCGCGGGGATACAGTATAGATATTGCCGTTGCCAGAGAAAACACGGTCATGGCGTGGTCTGATGGAAAAGACGTTGACTCGTAAATCGTTTCAAAAAAATCAAATCCATACAAACCATGATTAAAGAGATTTTTCGGCCTGTGCCTTCCGGCTATCCACTTGGCAGCCATGTTAAAAATACCGGAGGCTGATATTGTAATCAGCAAAAACAATATCTTCATCGACTAATCTTTGTTTTGTAAAATAAATCGGAAAAGAAAAAAAGCGGGAATAAGCAAAATAAAATACCATCCTGCTTTACCGGCAACAGTCACGATCTCGGCCATATCCCTTACAGACTGGCTTAAGTTCAGGCAATAATAGGTTACCGGAATATCCCACATATAATATAACACAAATGTCAAAAACGAACCTGCTGCAAATACCGAGGCGGCAATCCATATTTTTTTCATTTTCTTGCTCCCGAAATATTTTTAAACAATTCCTGTTTTTACATAATAGCCAAGATATTACTTAAACTTTTTAACTACTTAAACAGGATACTAATATATCTTATTTTTTGTAAAGGGGAAAAACGAAAAAGTATATAATCATTTCTCAGATTCCGGTCTGCGAAACCGCATAATCATATCCTGGGGCTTTTCAAAAATGCTCAGATGCAAGGCGNNGAGCGGTGCGGTTTGCAGCACAACGTAGCAGATGGGCGTTTTGTAAAAGCCATTGGCTTTTACCGGCAAGGAATTATCGTTTTTATAGCGCACTCCTATCGGAAACGCGCCTCCGGTCAACAGCCCTTATTTTAGTTCCATGCAAAACTTATCAATTTTTTCCGGCGGGTTAATTGGGTATTTGCCGGTATAACAGGCGAGGCAAAAATTATCCCGGCCGAGGCCGGTGGCGCGGACCATGCCATCGAGAGTCAGGTAATGAAGTGAATCCAGGCCGATGAATTCGGCAATCGCTTTTTCGTTTTCCTTGACGGCGGCAATCAGTTCGCCCTTAGAGGAAAAATCAATGCCATAGGGACAGGGGTAAACGGTAGGAGGGCAGCTTACCGCCATGTGAATTTCCCTGATGCCGGTTTTGCGCAGGCTTTGCACGCGGTTTCTGCTGGTCGTGCCGCGGATGATTGAATCTTCCACAATCAGCACTTTTTTATTTTCCAGAAGCGGCTTGACGGGATTGAGTTTTACGCGCACACCGAAATCGCGCATGGGCTGGGTGGGCTGAATAAAAGTTCTGCCCACGTAGTGGTTGCGGATCATACCCATCTCAAAGGTAATGCCGCTTTCTTCGGCATAACCCAGCGCGGCGTAATTACCCGAATCGGGAAACGGCATGACAATTTCCACATCCGGGCGGTATTCGCGCGCCATTTCATGCCCCAATCGCTTGCGGCACAGATAAACATTCTGGCCGAAAATTTCGCTATCGGGACGGGCAAAATAAATCAGCTCGAAAATGCAGTGGCATGTTTTTATTTTGGGAAATGGCTTTAAACTTTTCAAGCCTTTCGCATCGATAATCACAATTTCTCCCGGTTCGACATCTCGGACATAATTTGCGCCCACCAAATCAAAGGCGCAGGTCTCTGAGGAAATCACCCAAGAGCCATTTAATTTTCCCAGCGCCAGCGGCCGGAAACCACGCGGGTCGCGCGCGGCAATGATTTTATCACGAGTAATCATCACCAGGCAGTAAGCGCCTTCCACACGCGCCAGAGAAGCGGTTAGCGCTTCTTCCAGTCCTTTTTTCAGATGATGCGCCATCAGATGAATGATGACTTCGCTGTCCATC
>DIEW01000058.1:0-462 GCA_002418825.1 Syntrophaceae bacterium UBA5764
TACGGGCCTGATGTTCGATATAGACCAGACCCAATCCTCTTAAGAATTTTTGATAGGTGAAGCATTCTTCCAAATCCATCGCTGCCGAACCTACGGAGGCGATACCTTCCGTACGGTTGACAAGTTCGCCTTTTGTGTTGGTTCTTTTGAAGCTGGCGTCACGGCTTTTTTTGATGTTTTCGGCGATTTTATCCAGTGCCCACTCCCATTCTACCTCTTTCCATTCCGCAGTATTTGGTGCGCGGTAAAGTGGTTTTTCCAGACGGTTTTCATTCACCGCCATTTGATAGATTGAACCACCCTTACTGCACAGTGATCCTTTGTTGATCGGGCTGTCCGGGTCTCCTTCCGTGTTGATTACTTTACCGTCACGTTGGGAAACGATTATGCTGCATCCGACGGAGCAATAGGGGCAAACGGTAGTGGTTTCTTTAGCGTACTTGATCTTCAGTTCCTTTGCGT
>DIEW01000058.1:500-3017 GCA_002418825.1 Syntrophaceae bacterium UBA5764
AGAAACCTCTTCTGCTGACGTTCATCGATTAATTTCTCCTTTCTGCATAAAGTCACAAGTTTTTTTGTCTGTATTATAAACTCAGCTATTGAACATTAAATTTGTATCTTATGACTCATGGTCATTTCACAAAATGTATATATATTATGGCAAGAGATGTCAATTTTTTTATTAGTCAGAAATCTAATAATTTCAAAGATATGTGTCATTTATGACATAAGATGAAGGAAATAACAATAAGATTGAAAATAATAATTTACTCTTTTCTGATAAGATTTACAAAATGTAGGTAAGTTCTGAGCGCCGGTGTGCCGCCGCCTTCGGAAATGATTTGAAAAACTTTCGTGGAATCAATGATGAGTGCTCCGCCAAGATGTGTCACAGGGGTATCCACGAAAAGTTCCGGCACCAGCGGCGTGGATGGCCCCATTAAGACAACCGACCGCGGCGCGCTCAGCAAGTTTATCGTTTCTTCAAAAGAATTATTCAAAAGCGTGGTGGCGGTAATAATCGTAACATCACAATTTTTGAGCGCTTTCTTTTTGTTCTCTGAAGAGAGCAATTCTATCCGTTCAGGATTCTTTTCAATTATCGTCAGTGTCGCTCCGGTGGCTCGAATGCGTTCGACCAGGGGCGAAAAAAGTCCAACCATGGCCACTTTCTCGTTGGGCCTAAGGTTCAGGTACGTTGTAGCTTCACGGTCTTCTGTGTTTTCTGTTTCGGGAAGAATAAGGGCGTTGGCTGTGGCTAGACCGATAGACCTATGCAAAGAGTTGTTTGCGGTAATGAGATATTTCAATGTTTCTACAGCGGGTGAGCCGACATAAGTGCCCGCTTCCTTTAAAACCGTGCAGCCACGGATGGAATTCTCCGGCAACACCGCGGCAAGCCCTGCCGCTCCGTTATCAAGTTTAACCCCCACATAACTCAGACCCAGGCGTAGATCATCAATCCGGCGATTTTGGGCCGATGATTCCAGCTGTGCATAAAGACGATTTAAAACAATTCCTGTTTTCAGCATGAGCAGCCTTTCTTTCTTACTTTGATTCTCGACGAATTTTCGGAATAATTAAGGGTGTCTTTTCTTTGTATTCGCTGTAAATTTTTCCGAAACGCTTCTCCAGTTCCGGTTCTTCAATGTATTTGAATTCTATAATGCTTATCAGAACGAACAGCGGTGTCATTAAGAATGTTAGTGCCACTGATCCCGCGAAAATGCCAATGCCCGCCATTACCATAAAGAGACCCGTCATCATCGGATTGCGTGAGTAAAGGTAAGGGCCGTCGGTAATCAATTTAGGCGGAGGATTCACCGGCACAGGAGTTCCTTCCGTTTTTAAGAACTTCAGCACGCACCATAACCACAAAGCAGAACCTCCGATCAGCAGGGGCAAAGAGAGCATTACGCGGAAAGGTTTCGGCGCGAATTTTGGCAATCCCAGGAAACTATCCAAATAAAAAGAAACAAATATCAACAGCAAGACAATAAAGGAAAAAACAAAACCAAACACAGGAGTAAGCAACACGCGTGTTTTCGTTGCTCCGGTAATTATTTTATATATATAGTTTATGATCCCTTCAATAAGTTCTTTCATAGATATCTGACATTGAATGGAAAAAGCATTCTTAACTTCTGGGGGAGACAGTATCCTCAAACAATTTTTTAATCTATTGTCTTGACCGCAGATACTTCCGAGTACGGTGTTTCTCCCCGGCAGTTAAGGCATTTATCCCCGTCGCGCGTAGGATAGGCTTCGCCGCAAACCGGACAAATATCCACCGGGCCCATTTTCTTGCGTCGGATTTTTTCCGGTTCAACCTGCACATATTGGATGCTAAGCAGGCCGTGTCCGGCTTTTTTGATTTGGGCTAAAAGCAAATCCGAATCCTGTTCGTTTTTTTTCTTTTTTTTCAGATACCAGTCGCGTATTTCCGGCCACGCTTCAAGCTTTTTCGTGTCCAGGTAAACGCGCACGCCCCTGCCGCTGTATTTTTCATACAATGTCACGGCAAATTTGCCGAAATTGACGATGGAAAGCCAGCCGTTGCCGATTGTGCAGGGAGTGAGAATCTGCACGGCGTCGGGCAGACAAACGGGTGTTTCACAGATGGCGTCGAAAAATTCGCCTTCTGGCAAGTTTTTCATTGCCAGGTCAACAATAAAACCACCGATAATCAGGCCCGGCGCAAGTGAACCGTGAAAGGATTTAACCAGATGAAGATACTCTTTGTAGGAATAGGTGCAAATGTTCATAAATAATTCAACTCCTGAAAGTAATCATAATAAACTTCAGCGCTAATATACTAGCGATAAACGCGGTTCTCGCGCCGCACGAAAGGGTGGTTCCACGGAAGGTTCGCGGACGATCATTTTTTGCATCCATTGATGGTCGATTTTCCCGTCGACGACAGGAAGAATTTCATCGGCCAAATATAGCGCCTCCGTTATATCATGCGTAACGTAGATAATCGGGAAAGACATGTTTCCTTTTAAATTTTTCAATTCTTCGCGCAGGC
>DIEW01000031.1 GCA_002418825.1 Syntrophaceae bacterium UBA5764
GGCCGATGGTGATGGGTTTGCGCCAGGTCGTGACCAGGGGGCGGATGTTCCGGACGAGGATCGGGGTGCGGAACACCGTGCCGTCGAGCATCGACCGGATCGTGCCGTTGGGGCTCTTCCAGGCTTTTTTCAGGCCGTATTCCTTCACCCGGTCTTCCGTCGGGGTGATGGTTGCGCACTTGACTCCGACGCCGTAGGTCATGATCGCCCGGGCGGCCTCCACCGTGACCGCATCGTCCGTGTCGTCCCGGTGCTTGACGTGGAGGTCGTAGGCGGCAAGGTCCATCTCGAGGAAGGGCAAAAGCAGGTGGTCCTTCACCATCCGCCACATGATGCGCGNNCGCGTCATCTCGTCGCCGTCCATCTCGACGACGGTTGTTTTCACCTGGATCTTTTTCACCAAAGTCATCGATTCAACTCCTGGGTTTTCATTCTTTCACGATGTGCAGCTTGCATTCAAGGCGCCGCCGGCGAGGATCAGCGACCGCTGGCGTGGCGAGAGGGTGTGCCTCACGGTGAACGTCAGGTGTTTCGTGCGGTTTTCCACCGTGAGGGTTTCTCCGTCCTCCAAGGCGGCGCGCACGTTCGGGATCGTGAGCCGGTCTCCCTGCGCGATCCGGTCGTAGTCCGCCTCGTCCGCGAAGAGGAGCGGCAGGATGCCGAAATTGACCAGGTTGGCGGCGTGGATCCGCTCGAAGGATTTGGCGATCACGGCCTTTACCCCGAGATACATGGGGCAGATCGCCGCGTGCTCGCGGGACGACCCCTGCCCGTAGGAGAGCCCCGCCACGATGACGTTGTGGCGGACCTCGTCGCGGATGCGGGCGGCCCGGGCGGGAAAGGTCCCGTCGAGGATTTCGAAGACGAATTCGGCGTAGCGGGGGATGTTGGAACGGTATTTCATCCGCGCGCCGGCGGGAATTATGTGGTCGGTGGTTATTTTGTCGCCCAGCTTAATCGTCACCTGCGCCTCGATATTATCCGGAAGCGGCGAATTTATCGGCGGCGCACCGATGTTGGGGCCGCGGTAAATTTTGACGGATTTCGTGTTTTTCCTCGGCCATTCAAAGAGGGAATCATCGAGGTGAAATGTCCGGGGCATTTTCACCCTGGGATAAGGCATCTTTAATTCGCGCGGGTCGATAAATTTTCCCGTCAGCAAGGCGGCGGCAGCCGTTTCTGGGCTTACCAGATAGACATCCGCGTCCATCGTTCCGGAACGTCCCAAAAAATTTCTGTTTGACGTGCGCAGCGAAACAGCGCCCGAAGGCGGACTTTGACTGTTACCGATGCAAAAGCCGCAGGCGTTTTCCATCAGCCGCGCCCCAGAGGCAATGAGATCGGCAAGGTAACCTTGTCTGGCGAGATTTTCCAAAACCTGTCTGGAGCCCGACGCCAGAATAAAGCTGACATCCGGATGAGCGACTTTTCCCCGGAGAATTTTGGCCGCGGTAACGAGGTCTTTATATGAAGAATTGGTGCAGCTTCCCAGGCATACCTGGTTTACCGGCAGTTTTTTCATGCTTTTGACGGTGGCGATATTGTCCGGGCTGTGCGGTTTTGCCGCCAGCGGCACGATTCTGGACAAATCGATATCGACTACTTTTGTGTAGGCCGCGTCTTTGTCCGCTTCCAATTGCACAAAATCTTTTTTCCTTTTTTGCGATGTCAGAAATTTCAACGTCTCCCCGTCGCTGGGAAAAACGGAAGTCGTCACGCCGCATTCCGCGCCCATATTGGCGATAGTGGCGCGTTCCGGCACGCTCAGCGTCTTCAGTCCATCACCGCCGTATTCGAAAACAGTTCCCACGTTTCCTTTCGTGGTGAAGATTTCCAAAACTTTGAGAATGACGTCTTTGGCGGAAATCCACGGCCGTAGTCTGCCGCTTAGATTGATTTTAACCACTTTCGGGCAGGTAAGATAAAACGGCTTTCCGGCCATGGCCAGCGCGACATCCAGGCCGCCCGCGCCGATGGCGAACATGCCCAGCGCTCCGCCGGTCGGCGTGTGGCTGTCCGAGCCGATGAGCGTTTTGCCCGGCTTGCCGAATCTTTCCAGATGCACCTGATGACAAATTCCGTTTCCCGCGCGCGAAAGAACGATGCCGTATTTTTGCGCCACCGTCTGCAGATAGCGATGGTCATCCGCGTTTTCAAAACCAATCTGAATGGTGTTGTGGTCGATGTAGCTCACCGACAATTCGGTTTTAACTTTGGGTATGTTCATGGCTTCGAATTGAAGATAAGCCATGGTGCCCGTGGCGTCCTGCGTGAGCGTCTGGTCGATACGAATGCCGATTTCCTCTCCGGGCGTAAGCTTTCCGGAAAGCAAATGGCGCTCAAGAATTTTTTCGACTAAGTTTTTTCCCATTAACTGATCCTTTTTAAATTCATATAATAAACAGGATGGATTATCAACTGGCAAAAAGTGGTCAGGGCGAACAAAAAGGCTTAATCCGCATTTTTTTCTGCGCGCGGACGGCGCTATCAGATATCGCCGTTATCCAGTTCTTTTACGCGTACGGCGCTATCAGATATCGCCGTTATCCAGTTCTTTTACGCGTACGGCGCGCTGAAATCTTTTTTGAAAGTAGGGAGTATCCAGGCTGTCGATGCGGATAGTTTTGCTTCTGTAAGAGGCGTGAACAAACTGGTTGTTGCCGATATAAATGCCCACATGGCCTAAGGGGCGGCGCGTATGAAAAAAAACCAAATCACCCTCCAGCAGTTCATCACGGTTGATGCTTGTACCGGCGCCGGACTGAGCGTGCGCACTGCGCGGCAAATCAACGCCGAAGAGAGAATAAATTTCGCGAACAAAGGCGGAGCAGTCGATGCCCTTTACCGTGGATCCGCCCCATTTGTACGGAACGCCGAGAAAACCGAGGGCCGTTTTTACCAGCAGATGCCTTTCGTCGGAAGGTTTCTCCGTTTCCAAAGTTTGCGGGCTGATGTATTCATCTTTTTCCATCTCTTTTTCGCCGGCGTCGGATGGCGTGAGATTATCAGATTGCGGGATGATGATTTTTTGACCGATACGTATTTTGTGCGGGTTGATGCTGTTGAGCGTGATTAACTGTTGCACCGGAACCCCTGCTTTTTGCGCGATTACGGAAAGAGTGTCTCCTTTTTTGACCGTGTAATGGACGACGGAAGCGGCGGCTGAATCTTCTGAACGTGCCGTGCTTTTTTCAGGGATGATTAAAACCTGTTTCGGGCGAATAACGGTTTTACTAAGGTTATTCGCCTTGATGATTTCATTTGTGCTGACATTGTGACGGCGGGCTATGCTTTGCAGGCAGTCACCGGTTTTTACCGTGTATTGCTGTGCTGCGGTTGCCTGACCCGCGCCCAGAAGCACAAATAGCGAGAACACGATGAACTTCAAACGGCTCATTAAAATTTTCCGGCACGCTTTTCCCGGCTTTTTTTGACTCGCGCGCAGATTTTTATCCGCTCCCGTGTTTCGTAAGTGCTGAAATGCATTAGGGTAACGTGCGGTGGAAATCCAGGGGAGCTGATTGCCGGCACCGCGTCTGTGATTTTAGATGCGCAACTTTTACTAGAAACGGATTTATCTGTCAAATATATTTTGCAAACTGGACTAAAAAAGTATAGGAAACGACACGAAAATTTTATTTGCTGCCGGAGAAAAATGAACAGAAAATACGATATAAAGCGTTGGGGCAAGATGGCATCAGTAATGCTGATTTTGGCAGCGGGTTTTTTTGCCGTTGATATAGGACGTTACTTTTTTTATCCCGACATGAAATATTTTAAAAAGCACAACCCCGCGAAAACGGCTTTTATGGAATACAGAGAAATGACCTGGCGGCAGCAGGGGGTGAAGAAAAAAATAAGGAAAATTTGGGTTCCGCTTTCTCAGGTATCTCCTTATGCGCTCAAGGCGGTGATTATTGCGGAAGACCACAAGTTCTGGACGCATGAAGGCTTCGATTTCGAGGCGATGCAATATGCGCTGGAGAAAAATATCAAACAAAATAAAGTAAGGGTCGGCGGCAGCACAATTTCCCAGCAGCTGGCAAAGAATTTGTTTCTCACGCCGAAGAAAAACCCGGTAAGAAAAATCAAGGAAGCCATTCTCACCTGGCGGCTGGAAAAACACTTGAGCAAGAAAAGAATTCTCGAACTTTATCTGAATGTGGCCGAATGGGGAGACGGAATATTCGGCATCGAAATGGCGGCGCGGCATCATTTTGGTGTAAGCGCTTCCGGATTGAGTCCGCGTCAGGCGGCGATGCTGGCCGTGATTCTGCCCAATCCAAGGCGTTACCGGACGGACGGTTCATCAAGATACGTGACAAGACAGGCCGAAAGAATCTATCGGATTATGGTGCGCCAGGGCATTGTTGTTGAAGAATATGATGAGATAATGAAGGAAAGTGATAATTTTTCAATCACTATTCCCTGATGGCGCGGGGAATAAAAGATTTTACAAAAAATCTGCCATGAAAATAAAATATTTGATTTTTGTTTCGCTTGTTTTCTTGAACGGTTGCGGTTGTGAGGCAATTGTAAATCGGCTGGCATTCGCTCCCGCGGAAACCGCGACGAATGTGCCGGAAATTCTTCCCGCGGGTGTGCACGAAGTTTACATACGCACTGCCGATGATATACGTCTGCAATGTTTTTTTATTCCCCGTCGTTCATCCCCCGGTATTATCATCTATTTTCACGGAAACGCGGGAAATATTTATGAACGATTGCCGGAGCTGGTAAATCTCTCCAAAACGGATATCAGTGTTCTGGGTGTCGGCTACCGCGGCTACGGTAAGAGCACGGGCAAACCGTCAGAAAAGGGAATTTATCTCGATGGACGGGCGGCGATTAAGTACGCCATGGAAGAACTGGGATACGCAAGAGATGAGATTTTCCTCTGCGGCCGTTCCATCGGTTCGGTGGTGGCTCTGGAACTGGCCAGAAACAATAAATTCGCCGGCGTCATTCTTGTTACGCCTCTGACCAGCGGGCAGGAAATTTTAAGAGCGCACGGCTATGGTCCGATTTCCTTGTTGGTCGGAGATGTCATCGACAACATGAAAAAACTTCCGGATATTTTTTGCCCGGTTTTGATTATACATGGAGACAAAGACGAAGTTGTTCCCTGGGTGATGGGGCAGAAAATTTATTCCCAACTGAATGTTGCCAAAAAGATGGTGACGATCAGCGGGGGGCATCATAGCGATTTGGAACGTGTGGGTGATGTTTTATACCACAAATCCATTGCGCAGTTCATTCGCGCCAGCGGCGGCGGATGATTACCCGCGCCTTTGCTTTTCAAGAAAAAACCGGAGAAAATTTTTCTCCGGTTTTTTTGTTTTTGTTCAATCGTGTTTTAAATTGTTTCGATAACGCAAGCCATGGAAACGCCGCCGCCGCCGCAAAGCGTGGCCATGCCGAGTGTCTTGCCGCGTTTGCGCATGGAATTAATCAGCGTGACCATGATCCGACAGCCGGTGGAGCCGACAGGGTGGCCGAGGCCGATACCGGAACCGTTTATGTTGGTTATCTCGCGGTTGAGTTTCAGCTCTTTTTCGCAGCCCATGTATTGCGCCGCGAACGCTTCGTTGACCTCGATTTGTTCGAAATCGTTTATTTTCAAGCCCGATTTGTTCAAAAGGTCGCGCACCGCCGGCACGGGGCTAAGACCCATTACGGAAGGATGGCAGGCGCCGCGGCCCACGGCGGTAATCCGCGCCAGCGGTTTAACGCCAAGCTCCTTGGCTTTTTCCGCCGACATGATGACCATCGCGCTGGCGCCGTCGTTAATACCGGAGGCGTTACCGGCGGTCACTTTGCCGATTTTCGGCACGAAAGCGGGCGGCAATTTTTTCAAATCATCCATGGTCAGTTGAGGACGGAAATGTTCATCCTTGTCAAAAATTACGGGTGGTTTCCCTTTTTTTTGCGGTATTTCCACCGGCACGATTTCATCTTTAAAATCTCCTTCCAACGTGGCGCGCTCCGCGTTGTTATGGCTGCGCAGCGCCACTTCATCCATCTCTTCACGGCTGATATTGAGAAGTTCTGCGACAAACTCCGCCGTTAGTCCCATTATGTAAGGCTTGCCCCGATACATATCTATAAGCGCTCCTTCTTTGAGCGGCCCCTTTTCCGGTCCGGGTATAATGTGCGACCCGCAGTGCAGGGCACGGATTAAAACATCCACGAGAACCTGGTCCTGCAGGCGGTAGCCCCAGCGGGCTCCCGGTACGGCATAAGCTACACCCGACATATGCTCCATACCGCCGGCAAGAATGACATCGGCCATGCCGGCCTGAATCATGGCCATACCCGAAATTACGGCCTCCATGCCGGAGATACAAACGCGATTGATTGTAACAGCGGTAATACTTTCGGGAATACCGGCCAGAAGCTGGGCTACACGGGTGACATTAAGCGTGTCCGCCGGCTCTATACAGCAACCGAAACGCACATCGTCAATCAAAGAAGCGTCGATACCTGCTCGTTTTACCGCCTCTCTCATTACTATGCTTCCCAGCGTTGCTGCGTTCAGATCTCTCAGACTTCCGCCGAAAGTCCCTACGGCCGTGCGACATGTGGAAACAATAACTACATCTTTCATCTGTTAAACTCCTTATGCTGTGAAAATAAAATTAAACTTTTGTACCACAATAAATAAAAATTAAAAATAAATATTTTCGTTTCCCCATTCTTATCAAGAAATTAATCCATGAAAAGGCTGTTTTTATTTGCCGAAAAAACGTTAAGGGAAAAGACTTGATTTTTAATCCGCCGCAAATTTCTGCCGTCGAGGGTTGACAAATGACTTTAAAAAATCGGTTTTCTGCCGCATTTTGTTGCTTGAAAAAAGTTGTTTTTCTGTTAGTATTCACCATCGTTTTCGAAAAACAGGGGATATTTTAACGACACAAAATTAATTTTTTTCAGGAGGGGATGATGAAAGCCAGAAGAAGGATGTTGATTGTCTTATTAGCCGTGTTTTTGGCGGTGATTTTTGGGCAGGCTTGTGAAAAAGATACTACCAAGGTTAAAGGAGGCGAAAGGGCTCAGGCTAAACTACTGGTAAAAAAAGCCGTGGCGTTTTTAGAGAAGAACGGTAAGGGAAAAGCGCTGGCGGAGTTCAATAAGCCGGACGGACAGTTTGTAAAAGATTCACTTTATGTGTTTGCCTACGATTTGAACGGGACGGTGATAGCTCATCCTAAGAAACCCGAAGAAATCGGGAAAAATATGCTTAAAGAACCGGACAGTCAGGGTAAGTTTTTCAGAAGAACGATAGTCAACAAGGCTAAAGCAAAAGGCGAAGGATGGGTGAAATACACATTTTTGAATCCGGTAACCCAGAAAGAAGAACCAAAGACAACTTATTTCAAGAAGGCGGGCGATATGATAGTCTGCTACGGTTTCTATAATTAGGGAAATATTTTTACCGCAGACAAATTATCATAAAAAAATTAAATCGTTTTCAGAATATATTTTTCCAGAGCGAAACGAGGCCTGGCCTTGGGTGACTGATCGGGATACCCTACCGGCAGAAGTATTACCGGATAGATGGTGTCATCCAGCGCGAGGTGCTCTTTTACTTTGTCGCGGTCGAATCTGCCGATCCAGCAGCTGCCTAAACCCAAATCAACCGCTTTGAGGACGATGTGTTCGATGGCAATCGCCGTGCTCATGGAAAGGTAAGCCTTAGTCATGTTCGTATCCATCACGGGAACGGCACTGGCGGTAGGGTCGTTCATGTCCATTTCCACGCCATCGAAAACGCCTTCTTTCCGCAGTTCGTTGACCTGCTTTTCTCTCGTCGTGATTGTGGTCAAATCCGCGCAGCAGACAAAAATGACCGCGGCCCGGACAATAAATTTATAAGGAGTGCATTTGGCCAAGGTTTCTTTCGCTTCCTGCGATTGCGCCACAATAAAACGTGCGGGCTGCAGATTCGAGCCCGAAGGCGCAAGACGCGCCGCATCGATCAGTTGCTTTACTGTTTCTGTGGAAATTTTTCCTGGCCTGAATTTGCGGATACTCCGGCGAACGGCAATGACGTCCGATAATTCCATAAACATCCCTCCTGAACATATAAACAGTTAACTTTCTTATCCCATAAAAGCCCCGCCATCGATGCTGATTGCCTGACCGGTGATGCTTTTTGCTTGTTCCGAGGCCAGGTAAGCGACAAGATAGGCAATTTCTTCGGGAGTTTGCGGGCGCTTCAGCGGCGTGGCGGATTTTACCCTTGTTTCAAAAATTTCCTCCAGGCTTTTGTCGGCAAAGGGCGCGTAAGATTCTTTGAGCATTTGCGCCAGTTTCTCCCAGCCCGGCGTAAAAACGTAACCGGGGCAAACGGCGTTTACCGTGATGTCGAAACGTGCCAGTTCCCGGGCTAAAACCTGAGTTAGACCGATTACGCCGAATTTGGCCGCGCAGTACGCGCCAATAAGCGCTTCCCCGGTTTTACCGGAAACGGAGGATATGTTGATTATGCGCCCTTTTTTGCTTTTAGTCATTACCTGCGCGGCGGCGCGGCAGCACAAGAAAGCGCTTTTGAGATTTATATCGATGGTTTTGTCCCAATTATCGATAAGTATTTCGGTAACATAGCCGGTGCCGAAACCGCCGCCGACATTATTTACGAGAATATCAATTGTACCGTAGGTTTCCAGCGAGCGCTGCACCATCGCGCCTACATCATCGGAATTTATCGCGTTAAACCCAATGGCCATACCGCTGCCGCCCGTTTTTTTGATTTCCCGGATAACTTGCGCAGCATCATCTTTATTCAAATCGGCGACGACAACTTTTGCCCCCTCGGCGGCCAGACATAAGGAAATTGCCCGGCCGATACCGTTTCCTCCGCCCGTGATCACGGCAATTTTGTCTTTGATTTTTAAATCCATTTTTCGCCCTTTGTTTACTCGCCGGGTAATTTATCATAAAAAAGCAAAATTACAAATTTTGAATTGTCACTTGCGGGATTTTTATTAATAAAAAAATTTGCGTCACCGCATTATATGGTTTAATAGTATATAAATTTATCGTATGCGGGAACTAAGGAGGTTTTTATGTCAGAATTACTCAAAATGCTAGGTTGTCGTTACCCAATCATTCAGGGGCCAATCGGTATGTTCAATAGTCCCAAAATGATTGCCTCTGTGTCGGAGGCGGGCGCTTACGGAATGCTGGCGCTTGGTTTTATAAATAATCTGGACGAGGTAAAAAAACTTGTCGATGAGATAAGAGCGCTCACTGATAAGCCATTTGGCGCCAATATCATGTTGATTAATCCGAATAATGCGGAAATTCTTAAAGTATTGGCCGAAGCGGGCGTCAGCACGGTTACCACATCAGTAGGTTCTCCCAAAGAGGTGTATCCGGTAATTCACGGTCTGGGGATGAAGGGAATTCATGTGGTTTTGGCTCTGCCACACGCGTTAGCGGCGGTAAAGGCCGGCGCAGATGCTTTGGTTGTTGTCGGCTCCGAAGCAGGTGGCCTCCGTTCTCGTAACCCAGAGTCTTCCACAATGGTACTGGTGCCGCTGGTGGCTGACAATGTTAAAGTTCCCATTGTCGCCGCCGGGGGGATTGCGGATTCCCGCGGCTATAGAGCGGCGCTGGCATTGGGCGCGCAGGGAGTGCAGGTGGGCACAAGATTTTTGGCCTCCGCAGAAAGCCCCGCATCAGAACACTGGAAAAAAACAATTGTCGAATGCGGCGACGGCGGCACTGATTTAATTCCCGCTCTTAATATGAGGGTGGCGCAGAGAATTATTGTCACGCCCTGGATTAAACAAAAGATGTCCGATCCGGCAGTAAAAAATATTGCTGATGAACTGGAGATTAATCCGGATAAAACCGGCAATTATGAACGCGCCGCTTTTGGCGGAGGGCAGGTAAGCGCCTTGATAAAAGATATCAAAGCGATTAAGGAAATTATCCGGGAAATGGTTTCCTAAAAAAATATATGGAGTGAATGATAAATGAAAATAAAGGAAAAAGAAAAAAATAACACGCTGGCTGAAAAGGAGGCCGGAAAGGAAATTTTACGCGCGGATTTGGCGGAAGTAATCAAAAGATATTCATATGGCCTGGATAAAAATCGCCCTGATGTTGTGGCCAAAAGAGCGCAGAAAAACCAGCGCACGGCGCGCGCCAATGTGGAAGACCTTTTTGACGCGGGCAGTTTTAGCGAATACGGAGCGCTGACCGTTGCGGCGCAGCGCGGCCGCCGTTCATTGGATGATTTAATCAGCAAAACCCCCGGTGACGGTTTGATTGCGGGTATCGGCACAATAAACGGGAACTTGTTTTCCTCCACGAAATCACGTTGCATGGTTCTGGCTTATGACTACAGCGTTCTGGCCGGCACGCAGGGTTTTTTCAATCATAAAAAAAAGGACCGCATGCTTGTCCTGGCGCATGAGCAGCGCATTCCATTAGTCTTGCTTGCGGAAGGCGGCGGCGGTCGTCCTGGCGATGTCGATGCCGCAGGTATCTCGGTGGCCGGTCTGGATTTGAAGACATTCAGTTTGTTTGGCGGTCTCAGTGGTAAGGTGCCGGTAGTGGGTGTTGTGTCGGGTATGTGCTTTGCGGGCAATGCCGCACTTTTAGGCTGCTGCGATGTTATTATCGCCGCGAAAAATTCCAATATCGGCATGGGCGGTCCGGTGATGATCGAAGGCGGGGGACTGGGCGTGTTCAAGCCGGAAGAAATAGGTCCCATGGATGTGCAGACGCAAAACGGCGTCGTGGATATCGAGGTGGCCGACGATGTGGAAATGATCGCCGTTACAAAAAAATACCTTTCTTATTTTCAGGGGGATATTCCCAAATGGGAGGCTGGTGATCAGCTGCGCCTGCGTAAATTAATCCCGGAAAGCAGACGGCGTGCTTACGATGTACGCGTCGTTATTAAGGCGCTGGCCGACACCGACTCCTTTCTCGAGTTGCGTCCCAAATTTGGCCAATGCATGGTCACGGGTTTTATCAGAATTGAAGGCAGGCCTTTGGGAGTTATCGCCAACAACTGTATGCACATGGCCGGTGCCATCGAGGCGGAAGGTGCGGACAAAGCGGCGCGGCTGATGCAGATTTGTCAGGCGCATAAGATTCCAATTATTTCCCTGTGCGATACGCCCGGTTTTATGGTGGGACCGGAAATAGAAAAGCGTGCGCAGGTTCGTCATGTGTGCCGCATGTTTGTCATTGGTTCTCATTTGACCGTGCCTTATTTTACAATTGTCCTGCGCCGCGGTTACGGCCTGGGCGCGATGGCGATGGCCAGAGGCGGTTTCCATGATTCGTTCTTTATCGCTTCCTGGCCCTCCGGTGAATTCGGCGGCATGGGACTGGAAGGGGCAGTCAAAGCGGGTTTCAGAAAAGAGCTGGAAGCGGTAAAAGATCCGGCCGAACGCGAAGCGCTTTATGAAAAACTCGTTGCCCAGCTTTATGAGATGGGCAAAGCCGTCAATATGGCTCAACATCTGGAAATCGACGCCGTGATTGATCCGGCTGATACACGCAAATGGATTATCCGCGGGTTAAACTCCGCATCCGTGCGACAGGCGGATGAAGGCGGACACTCTTATGTTGATCCGTGGTAAAAAAACACAAAGGAGGTCGCCATGTTTGATATCAAATGTACCGTTAAATCGGTCAAAGGTTTTTGCGCGGCGGGCTGTAAGCCGGGCGATTATTTTTTTATCAAAGACGGCCTGATGATTGAACAGGGCAATATAAAAGGTTTGTGCCTTTACGCGTTGCCTGCGCTTTTGCCCTATTTGACGGCTTATTGCCGTCAGACGCCCGATGACGACTGGATTAACGACAAGAAAGAACTGCAGTGCCCCGACAATGACAATGCGGTAATCTTTGGTTTGGAAAGAATGAAATAGGGCTCGTTTCGTGGTACAAAGAAAAGAAAGGGAAAAGCACAGGCGGACTTAGCCGGGGAAATAAGCCGGGAGGATATCTTTTAGTTTTGGTTTGTTTCCCCTTTGTTTTCTTTGTTTAAATTAAGTTCGAGATCATCAAGGACATCCGTCAGACTTTCCGACTTGTCGATAACAATGGTGGAATCCGCCAGCGCACCCTGCTGAGCGGCAGAAGTGACGGCGGATTTTCTTGTTTGGCTTATCTGCCAGGAGTCTTCGGCGGAAAGCACCATCCAGTTGCTGAGGTCGAATTGAATATCGCGCACTTGGGGGATAGCGGAAATTTCTTTGACGATGTTCTCAATTTCTTTGTGGGAATAATCTCTGTCCGGCTGGGCCAGTTCTCCGGAAAGGTAAACGGTTGCGCCCATAAAGGAATAGTCGATTTTAGATAAATCAGCGTCATGGCGGGTGAAAATCATCCGGACCTTTTGGTTGATTTCATAGCGGGACGGTGTTTCATTCTGCGGCATATTTTCTGCCTTTTGGTATTAATTACTTTAAATTATTGATTATTGCAAGGATTGGATTATGGTTTGAATAATTATGTTTGTTGAGGCATGAGAAGTGAAAAACCGGGGTTAAACTTTGTGTAAAAAAATGTTGAATAATAAGTCGGTATAAATCATCGTTTAAGAGATGCCGTCTTTTGTGCGGTTTATTTTTTTCGCCCGGAGGCAAAGGAGGTGTTTGATGTTCAAAATGGAAATTACGTCCATTGATGTTCGTGAAACGATTGCTTTTACGCGGCGGATTGTCGACGAATGCGGAGCGCGCCTGACCGGTTCGCCCGCCTGCAAAAAAGCAGCGCTGCTTATCAGGGATGAACTGAAGAAACATTGCGACCGCGTGGAAATCGAGGAATTTGATGTAAGGCCGGAAGCTTTCCGCGCGCTCCTCAAGACGGCAGCCGTTGTTTACACTCTGTCCGTTTTTTTGCTTTATTTTGACTATCTGCTTCTTTCCGCTGTGGGCTTTCTTTTGGTTACTCTGGCGGTTGTCGGCCAGATATTTTTTTACTGGCAGATTTTCGAACCTTTCTGCAAAAGAATGAAAGGTTATAATGTTTTCGGCACGATTGAGCCGGCGGAACAAGCAAAGCAGCAGATACTCCTCAGCGGCCACCATGACAGCGCCCATGAATTCCGATTTCTCAAACGGTTTCAGAAACTCTACGCTTTGCGGATAATTCCGGCCATGCTGGCGGTGTTGGCCGCGCCCGTTTTCGCCTGGATATGGGTTTATTACCGCTTTGCGCTGGATAGTGTTCCGGCGTTTGGCATTTTCTTTCAATATGGTGTTTTGATAAGCCTTGTTTTCGTCGCGCCGATGTATTTTTTTATGTCCGATGAGGCGACGCCAGGGGCGGGAGACAACATGATTGCCACCGCGATGATTATAAAGCTGGCGCAGCTTTTCCAAAAAGCTCGTCAGGCCAACGCCGACTTTCTGCGGCACACAAGACTTATAATTCTCAGCACGGACGCGGAGGAAGCGGGGCTGCGCGGTGCGCGCGCCTTCGCCCGGCGGCACAAGAAAGAGTTGCTGACGCCGGCCTCCTTCAATTTCAACATCGACAGTATTTACAATCTTACGGAACTGCAGTTTCTGACGACGGACATAAACAGCACGATCCGTCTTTCCAAAAAAATGGCGGCTCAGTGCAGGGAAATTGCCGCCGGTCTGGGCTATACGACGAGGCTTTTTGCAATAACGCCCGGCGGCGGGGGAACCGACGCGGCGGAATTCGCCCGCGTCGGTGTTCAGGCCACAACACTGATCGGCATGCCGACAGCGTTAATTCGGGATAAAATGGTGTATCATACGCTCGATGACACAGTTGAACACATTGAACCCGCGGCGGTGGAGGCATCGCTGAAAATAGCGCTGAAATATATTCTGGAAAAGGAGCGTGAGGCCTCCGCATGACATGGTGCGACTTTACGGGAAAGTTGATTTTTCAATAATTGACGGAGATTTGTATTGCGCGAACGGGCGCGCGGAAAAAAACCGTGCTTTACGGCCACGATTTTTCCAGAGCGGTTTTGTTGTCAATGAGCAGGCGCAGGTAATCCATCTCCAGCGATATCATTTCCGTATCGTTGCGGCGCAGCCATTCGACCAGCCACGCGAAACGCAGCGCGATGATAAATTCCGTCAGATATTTCCAGCTTTCTTTGGAGATAATCCCGGATTTTTTCATTTCGGCAATGAAGCTTACAACCAGGTCTGCCGTGAGACTTCGCGGGTCTTCCACGCCGACACATCCGATTAAAAGAGCCGCGTCATAGAGTTCGCTTTTGTAACCGGAAAATTCCCAGTCAATGACGCGTTTGATGTCCTCATCGGACCAGATGACGTTCAGCGGATGATAATCGCCGTGGCAAAAGGCAACGGGAAGTTTTTCATAAGCGCGCATAAAATCTTTTTCCAGAAAATCGGCAACACTGTTGATTTCGGCGCTGATATTCTTGTTGTAGAGATTAATTTCACGGATTAATTTGTAGATATAATGTTTCAGCGAAAAAACATCATCCGCTTTGGCCGCAAGCAGATTTTTCGCTTTGCCTTGCAGTTCGACGAGAAAATTGGCCAGCGCCTTGCCGCGCCATTGTTCGTAGATATAGGTTTCTCGATTAAGCGCGATGCCTTCCGCGAAAGGAGCGATCTGCCAAAAATCATTTTGGTGGTTGATAATAAATTCGCCTTGTTTATTCGCCATGTATGGCTGAATACGGGAGAGATTATTTCGGGATAAAATATCAAGTGCCGCGGCAATAGCTTTTTTCCGTTCAAGAGAATTTGCAGGAATTTGTTCCAGTAAAAAATATCTGCCGATTTCATCTTCCAAAACAACGCGGAAGACGGAGCGTTCCGGGCTTCCCTGCACGGGAATATCGTGGCGCAATTTCTTCAGGCGCACCTGCCACAGCCGCGCTACTTCTTTCAGCGTTTGTGCGTCGAATGAAGTCGTCATGTTGTTATTTTGTGATTTTCCCTATCGTGTTTATTTTTTGTGGTTGTGCGGATATCCTGTTCAAGGGCGTTGATATCGGCAAGCAGGTGTTCTGAGTGCATATAGAAATTTGACGGACACTCGTTTAATTTGGAGCAGGGTAGCCGTTTGGCAATCAACAGAAGATTATTCAGATCGTGCAGCTTGTCGGAAAGAGCGTAGGCAACGGCGACGGGAACGCGTATCGTTTCGATGCTTTCCCATACCTGATATTTCCCCAGAATAACCGAACGCGCGGAATGTTTCAGCCGCGAGGGATTAACCGTTTTCAGCATCTTTTTGTAACGCTCCATTTGTTCGGGCTCTTTTTCGGCGTCCACGCGGAAATGCCGCAGATACCATTTCAGGAAATAGGTGAAAGGTCTGTAAAAACAGACAGGCAAGGATAAAATCCACCAAAGAGGGCGCGGCGCGGCAAATTCGCTGTTTGGCCCCACCAAAAAAGCGCTGCCGACATTGAGTCTTCCTTTTTTCATCGCCTCCAGGAGCGATGTCGCGCCCAGTGAGCTTCCGCAGGCAATTGTTTGCGGGCAGTTCAAGCCGAAGTGCTCGGCGACTTTGATGATGTCCTCCGCGTTTTGATAAATGCTAAAGTCGTCATCTTCCAGGAGATTCTCGTTTTCAATTATCGCGGATTCCTTCTCCCTTGTTTCCAAGTAATAAACATCGCGCTCACCGGCCAAGGCCCTGATGAACGGCACCCAACCGGAGAAGGAAGAAATCCATCCGGCGACAAAAAGGACAGGGGACTTGTCTTGCGCCGCGGACTGCCTAAAGGCCATGACTTTGAGCCGCACCGACTTGTCAACGGCTACAAATTCTTCACGGTATTCTACTCCTTTGATTTCACCGCATGGACTGTTCATAATGGTCTCTGTTTTTCGAGAAGGGAAGCGTTTTTTGAGTGATTGAGTCTAAGACAGGTTCTGCCGCCTGTCAATAAAAGATTGAGCCTTTAAAGAGGTTGCCCCCGTGAGGTTAAAGTGCAAATGACATTGGATATTGTCGTGTTATTATAATAAATCCTGCGTGTTTGTTCCGCGCGGAAACACCTTTTTTGTGAAGCGTGATTGATGAAAAGTCTTCTCGACAAAACATTTAACCTTAAGCAAAACGGGACAAATGTTAAGACGGAAATTCCGGCCGGAATCACCATTTTTCTGACCATGGCCCACATCATCGTGGTCAATCCTGCCATTCTGCAAAATGCCGGTATGTTTTTTATCGGGGTTCTTTTCGCCACAGTATTGGTGTGCACACTATTTTGGTTTTTGTGCTCATTCCTCTGACTTTTAGCATCACGCAGGGCGTTATCTGGGGCTTTTTGGTGCATATGGTTATCAAACTTGTTCTCGGCAAAGCGCGGGAAATTCACACCATCGTATATTTCATCGGGGCTTTTGCCCTGCTCGTGTTCGCGGTCGGTTTGTAGCCGGAATATTTTATTTGCCGGAATAATTAATTGTTTTGCTTGTTTTTAAACCTTCCAGACAATAGCCCGCCTGCTTTCCGCAAGACCCAAAGGAAAAACAAAGCGATAAGTACAAGGCACAGAACCGGGATGAAAATGGCCAGCAACGCGATGAAGACGGAGACGCCCAGCTCGAACGTGGAAAAGAGAGGATTGCCGCCTCCGCCGGTGGCAAGGGATGTTTTTGCGCGCAACGTCACAGTCGATGCCTGAATCAGGCCGGCCGTGCCGCCGCCAGCAATCAGCGCCGCGGTCCATTTTAAAAATGGTGGTAAATTCGTTGCAAACGCCGCTGTGGTTATCGTTCCCGCGATAACTGCCGCGGGAGCGGCAATGGTATCCAGAACATTATCAATCCAGGAAATGTAATACCCGGTTATTTCCAGAAGCGTGGCGATGGTAAAGGCTAAAGTCGCATAAGTGCTGCCGAGCCAGGAAAAACCTTCCGGAAGGACAAAATGGCCGGAAAGCGCCGCGAGGTTGAGAATCAGAAGTGGAACAAAAACACGAAAACCGCAGGCCGCGGCCAATACGATACCGACGATAATGGAAAGAAACGTCTCCATGCATTCCGGTATAGAGTGTGATATAAGATGAGTCAAGATAAAGGTTTGACCTTGATTTTACGTTTTTCCGACGAAGCAGGAAAGGAGAAGAAAAGATGATTGCGCGCATCGACCATGTATCTATTGCGGTGAAAGACCAGAAAAAAGCCGAACGTTTTTATCGCGATATTCTGGGGGGCATTGCGGGGACCAGCGCAACGGATTCGGTCACCAAGTATTTTTGGCAAATATTTTCCTTGGGTGATTTATCCCGTCTGGAAATTATTTCGCCTACGGGCAAAGGCAGCTTTCTGGACGGCTTTCTGGAATCCAGGGAAGCGGGAGTTCATCATATCACTCTTCAGACGCCGGATATCCGCAAAACCATGGACTATCTCGAAGCTCATGGTATTCCCTTTTTTGGTTACAATGAATATCCGGAAGGCATCTGGAAGGAAGTCTTTATCCATCCGAGTCATGCTTTCGGCGTTTTGATTCAGATTGCGGAATTCAATGCCGATGATTGGCTTTCCGCGCGGGTCAGGTTTCCCGCGGGAACAAAATGGCAGGCGGAAAAGACACCGGGTGGAGCGAGGCTGACCTTCGCGCATCCCGGCGGCGGCAAGGTTTCCCTGGAACTGAAGCGCGAAGAGCTCAAGCAACTGATTTCGGAACTGGAAGAATCTCTGTCTTGAAAGGGCGAGATATTTATCGGCAGGCCGGATTTTTAATTCTATGTCCGGAATTATTTCAAAGCAGCCTGCAGTGCGTTCATCACCGCTTCTCCTCCCTTTTCTTGGACATAGTCCAGAATGATGGGAATGAAGGCGTTGACCATTCCCGATCTCATGCCCAGTTGGGAAAAGCTTTCGGCCAGAGACGCTGCTATGGATAATGACGAGTTGCCTTTTCCGAGTAAAGATGCGGCGCTTCTTAGCGCTCCTTTTTTCTCTTCCTTTTTGGGGGCGGCGGCCATCATGCTGTCGATACCGGGGACGGCCTTGGCCAGACTGGTGAAATCGTTTTTGCTCATTTTCTGCTGGGCGGTGTTGAAGATGCAACCTGCTCCTCCTGTGGCCTGTTTTTCCGTTACGCCGAGCTTATTGGTGAGGATTTGGACCAATCCCGGATCCGCCGCCGTAACCGTCGTGTAAGCGCCGATAACCAGTCCCGTCAGGAAAATGACGCCCGTTATTAGAAATGTTTTTTTCATCAATTATTCCTTCCTTCTGTTTATTGTTTTAAAGATATTACATGTTTGCTTAAACAGCAATAAATATTATAATAAGGAAAATTTCTGTTTTATCGCGTTGATTCAGCGTATATTTAATTGACGGGGAGGGCTGAACTTTCTATACTCAGAGGCACGCTACAGATTCCCCGAGAAGGAGAAAGGCCCGGATGCGCGTTGTTCTGGTTGTCCTCACTTTCAGTATTCTTGCGGTGGCGGTGCCGTTGCCGCCACCGGACGTTGCGGCCACGCAAAGCGGCGGCCGTATCGAAGCATCAGCCACGGCCGAATGGGAGGGGGAGTGGTTGTCCGTTTCTTCGCGCGTGAATATGCTGGATAAGCGGGGAATATTCGCCAAAGCGGCGATAAATGGTTCTGCGGCTGACGATATCAGAAAAGCGTTTTTGAAACGCTTCGGTTCGGATATAGAACGAGTCCGGATTGAGAGAGGGCATTTCACCTTCCTGTCCGCTGATGGTTCAAAGATAATCGGCGGCGCGCAGTATGCCTACTCCGGATTTGTGGGGCAGATGAGCGAAGGGCGGGAAATTCAATGGCACAAATTCAAACTCACCGGCGGTTGGGGAAAATATCCGGCGCTGGCCTGTTCGGAACCCTACGGCGTTTTGGGTCAGTGGATTCTTGTTCAGGGAGACGTGAAAAATAGTCAGAATATTTTTGCGGAAGCGCAGGCGATGATGCTGCCCGCGGATTTGGCCACTGAGGCCATTGCTGAAGCGCTGGATACACCCGAATTCATCTCTTTCCTTCAATCGCTGCCGCTGCGGAGAAAGAAGGAGGGGAGAGAATAAACATGGCCGCCGCCCGCCGCCTGAATCAAATTTTTTTGCTTGGTGTGCTTTGTTTCAGCTTAATGAGTTGTTCGGTAATCCGTCCCGCGTTGATAACGGACGCAAAAGAACGTATTTGCAAGAGGAGCCGCGATATCAAGGATGTGGAAGCGGCCAAAATCGTCCACCGCACGCAGCAAAGCGTCATTGAAGGCTGCAACTGGGAGTTTGATAACAATGGACGAGTTTTTCTGGTGCTGCAAGCCAGGATTGCCGCCGAAGGCGATTATGATATCGCGTTGGATTTTCATGAACCCTTCGCGGACTTTCTCTTTCATTCTTCTTTGGGATTTCTGTCTGCGGGCGGCAAAGAAAATATCCGCATCGGTCCTCTTCCTTATGAATTTTCCGGACCGAGTTTTGTCGAAGTGTCTCTGCTGCTTTTGAAAAAAGACGACCGCGGCGAGGCCGTCCTTGTCGACGAAGCGGACACCTATTTTCTTCTGGACACAGATTTTGTCAACGATGCGGCACTCAGTGGATTTGACACCGGCGGCCTTACGGCGCAGACGCTTCTGGATAAATACGCTCCTTTATTGAAAACGGATATTGTCACCAATTCAAAAACGCGTGTTGTATTTTTTGATTTGCCCCCCAAAAACGTTGCCGCTGTTCTCTCCGGGCCGCCGGAGGGGGGCGGCAAGGAACAGGCAATGATTAAATGCGATCTTTGGAATGACCAGCAGCAGGCGAAATTGCCGATATATGAAAATCGGAAGGAGTTTAACGGCCGCAAGGATGACTACTTCATCGATCTTCCTCAGCCATTTGCAAGTATCGCTCACCCGTGGCGTGAAATCATTAACCGTTACCCCAATGCCATCTATGGACGAGTCGTCAGAACCAGATTGGTTTGGGAAGGTGTTGAACGCAGGGATGCTCTCGTCCTTCAGTATTGGATGCCTTATTATGTCAATCATCTGTCCATTTTAAAAACGGATCTTCAGGGCAAAAGCTGGTTATGGAATGCGGGCAACTACCATGAAGGAGAATCCGAAAACATTTCTGTTGTTCTGATTCCGGGTAAAGACGGGCTTGAGCCGCTGTGTGCGGCCTTTGCCAAACATTTCAAAGGAACGGCCGAGCCGTGGGCGAATGTGAGAAAACACGCGCCGGACGGCATTCCTACCTCGCATCCCGTAATCTACGTGGCCAACGGTTCGCACGCTTCTTTCTTTTCTCCCGATGTAGACGAAGCGACGTGCGGAAGCGGCATCGACGCCGGAATGCACGGGGGAGGCGGATTCTGGTACGGTGAAGAGACCTTGGGCAAGGTAAGGATGATGCCGCGCTTAAATGAAATAAAATTCGGGGATGAGTACGATTTTTTGCTTTTCACGGGTCGCTTTGGCGGTTCTTACATCGAGGGGGCGGTGAACAAATTTAACCGCAGTCCCTACATGTTCCCTTACACTTTCTACCCAAAGTTTTCCGTAACCGGCAGCTGGATTGCCGGTTCCGGCGTGAACCGCTGGATAGACCCCGCCGGAGAAATCCATTATCAGGCGAAGATTCCTTCCAAACTTAAATACAATAACCGCGGAGCGCGGTTTTATTTCGATACTTCCCGTGTCCGCGTCACAAAAGAAGCGGAAAGAATTTGCATAGAAAATTTGGGATTTGTTTTTGAAAGCAATAAATCGTCTCCCGCGGCAATGGTGGCCGTGTTTTTTCGCGACCGAACGGGACAGCTGCGGAAATTGACCGCCTTTGATATTGGCGGGACACTTCCTTCAGCGATTTATATTCCGAAGAATGCGCTCAGGGAAGAAAAAGTCGAACTCGTTGCCTGTGATCTTGTGGTTCCCTCGTTATCCAAGTTTCCGCTTGAACGTGGATGCCGCGCAGGAATGTTTGAATATTTTCTTATAACAGCAACAAAGTTGAAGATTCCCTGAAAAGTTATGATGACGTTGATTGTTTCGTGACGGTGTTACTGATTACGGGGCAGAAGCGGGCGTGTTTTCTTTTCCGAAAAGCGGGTGTCGCGCGGCGGCCAGATTGACGATGCGGCTGCCCATTTGTCCGTAGGAATAACCGGCTTTCGCCGCGGCATGGGTCATTGAAGTCATGGGATTGATGTCCGGGTTGGGATTAACGTCGATGACATAAAAGACGTCGTTGAGGTAACGAACGTCGATGCGCCCGTAGTCTCTGCAACCGGTGGCGCGATAAGTGGCCAGAACAATCTGCTCCAGCCGTGCCAGCGCATTAGGTTCCAGCTCCGCCGGCACAACCATATCGATACTTTCATAGAGAGGGGAACCGGAGACGTACTTTGCCTCGTAGGTAAAGAGACGATCGCGGATATTAGTGAGACCGCTGTAATCCATTTCTATCGCGGGGAGCATGGAAATTTTTCCGTTGCCCCAAACCGCGTTGAGAAATTCCCTTCCGTCGATGAATTCCTCAACCAGAGCTGGCTGATTGTGCTCTTCCAGAATGAAGGCCACACGGTTTTCCAGCTCCGCGGGAGAGGTAACGATGGATTCGGAAGAAATGCCGATACTGCAATGTTCGTGAGCGGCTTTGACTATGGAGGGGAAAATATTCCATCCTGTGGTATCAGGAGTATGAAAAACATCCCATGGCGGTGTGGGAATGTTCGCTTCATCAAGGAGACGTTTGATTTGAGGTTTGTCGTAGGATAAGGCAAGCACATCATATGATGAGCCGGTGAAGACAAATCCCATTCTCTCCATCACCGCCGCGACTTCCGGCTCACTGTGCGGAATACCGGGAATTTCCTCGCACCAGTTGAAAACAATATGCTCTTGGGGATTATAAGTGCTCAGACGTTCAGCAAGGCGAGCGTTTTCCACTGTTACAACTTCAACAGGATGACCTAACTCACAGAGAGCATTGCTCAGTGTCGCGGCATCTTCTTCGTTTTCTAAAATTTCCTCCGGTGCCCATGCAGGGTTCGTGTTGTGGAGCAGCAGTACGGGGAGGTTATGCCGGATATTATCCATCCTGTTTCTGCCTTCCCGCCCAGCAGAACGATGCTTACTTTTCGTTCCTGATTTTTGGGGCGAAATTATTTTTTCCGAGTTGTCGCTTCAACATCCGTTTGCAGTATAACAAAAATATTTTATAAAATTCAAGCAGAATATGAATTTTTTTCTCGCGACGAAAAAAAAATCAAGAACGCGGCGAAGCAAATCAATGTTTGTTGTCGTGCCTGAATCATGTTGATTGTGTGCGGAATCGCTGTGCGGATGATAAAAAATATTTTAGCGGTAAGATTAATTTTTATGGTCTGTCCGTCTTTAAAAATCTTTCAAACGCTTGTATTTCCAGCAATTCACGGGATTTATCAGCGGCGGCATAACACTTGGAGCCGCTTCGTCAACTTTAAGTTGTTTTAAAACGCGACGTGTTGCTTTTATCTTCGGGTTGCTTGATACGCAAAAAAAATAATAGGAAACATTCACGAAGAGATCTCGCGGAAAACCCCCTTTAATTTTTTTCAAACCGTATTTTTTCAATCCGTTTCTGATTATTGTGGCGCAGCTGTTGGTGATAACGTTAAAGTCCGCGTATTTTTCCGGCGCTTTCGGATCGGGCGGCGTGCTTTTTATTTTTTCCAGCTGATCGCAGAAAATTTGCGAGAGCGTTTCGGTGTTCAGACCGATTATTTTCAAAACGTGAATTGTCCGCATGAAGATCCTGCCGAATTTGTCGTAGTAGGGTTTTTGGGGGTCGCCAACGTTGTATCTTCCGAAAACGGGATGCGGGGCGAATTCACCCAGGGCGGGACGGAAAAAATATTCCTCATGTTTCATGATTTCGTTTTCGATTAGAAGGTGCGAGAAATTAAATATTTCGCCGCTGACATTTATCGCCAAATGCCCCAGAAACGATGTCGGGTATTTAGCCAGGCGTTCATTACAGTAAAGCTCGACAAATGGTTCTTCCGCTGCGGGCGTATCCGGCCACATGATAATGATTTCTTTTCCTGTTTCATAGTCACGCTGGGCAAGTTTGCGCGCGCAGACTTTGAAGCCGTGGAAATGCTTCAGGTATCCGTTCCAGATTTTTTCGTTTTCCAGAAATCTTTCGCCGCTTTCCCCCAGAAGGCAAGTTTTTCCACCCTCTGCGGTTAATATGCCTTTGTAGATGGTGTTTCCCATGGCGGTTAGTGCTGCGTCGGATGATTGATTATTGAAGGAACATAAAACTCAGTTCTTTGTCTCTGCTTTTTTAATCCGCACGTTTTCTTTTTTGGCCAGCTTCGCCAGTTTTGTTCTCATTTTGTCGAAAAGCAGGCGGTTTTCGACAAATTTGTTTTTTGCCGCTTTCAGACCTTCGCCGTCCTTCTTTTTCAGGGCATCGCGCATCGCCACAAAGGCGTCGTATTGCGCGCTTGCGGCTTCGATATAAAGCCGGTTAATATTTTCCACTTTTTTTGTTTTCGGTTTAATACTCTCCAGTTCATCGATAAAACTTTTATAGACGGGGATGATGTCAGCCTTTAATTTATTGAAGAGCGTTTCATCGTCGATGTAATTCCCGCCGGTAAGACTGTTGTAATAATCCATTGCCTGGCGCTCCAGCTGATGGGCTCTCAGGATTTTGTTGTTGACGTAATCGATTAAATCATTCCGCACCGCGGTATCATCCCAGAGACGCAGCAGGAAATAAGTGGCGCATACTATAATCACCGTGATTGCTGTCAATATGATGTTGCGTTTGGCTGTTTTCATAAAAACCTAAATATCTTTTTATTTCACAAATGGTCGGATGGCGTTTGTGTATTTGCAATAATCGCAATCATCGCCCGACTCCGGCACAATATCGGTGTTGAGGCAACCAATAGCGTCGTTTACAGTTTTGTACACCCAGGAATCATCGCCCCTATAGGGAATTATTTTAATATCAAACTCCAACCGGCCACCGAACAACATCCTGCTTGCGTCGGCGTTGCAGTAAACAAAATAGCCTATGGGAGACACGGCAAAGCCGTTTTGACGAAAAAGCCATTGATAAATTTCCATCTGGCGTTTATAGCCGATTTGCCATTCGGCATCCAGGTTCACCTCTTCGGTTTTGGAAGTGGCTTTATAATCCACAATTATGTATTCACCGGCCGGGTTGACCCAGACATCATCAACGCCGCCGGTGATGATAACATTGGTGTCGGGCACTTGCCAGGTGATGCCATTACGCATGGAGTCGCGCCATTCGTCGATTTTGGCGTGCGCCAGAGGAATCGCCTCAATTCCATGCTCCTTCATCAGCGGATGTGTTTGGCTTTTGGCCCGGTAGATATCGAATTCCTTTTTTAAAAGGATGTCTACAGCGGCATTCAGCGTGAAAGGATAACCCGGAGGTTGCGCGATGCCGAGCCTTCTGTCCAGATAAAAACAGCGCGGGCAGTTAATGAACAAATCCAGCTTCGATCTGCTCAGGCGAAAAGGTTTCTGAGCTTTCGGGTCATAAAGATTTTTTGTCCGACCCGGGGTGTAATATTTCGACATGATTATCCTCCGAGACATTCTCCAAAGTTGCCGGTGGCTTTGTCTGTTTTAATTATCCTGCGAATTTCCACTTACCACGGTTATTTCCTCTACGATGATTTTATGCTTTCTCCTGCGGCTGTCGCTTTGCTTTCTTCTTGCTTTGTTTCAACCTGATTTGTTTCCTCCTGTTGTGAAGAGTCTCTGGTGAGCGCCTTCAGTAATTCCGAGGATTGTTTTAATATTCGTGCGGCTTCGCTTTCTACCTTTTTCATTTTCTTTTCCAGGGCATCGTCTCCCAGCTCGGCTTCTAAGATTTCATCATCAATTTCATCGTTCATGATAAAACTCCTTCTTGTCTTGTGAAAAAAGCAACATGAATCAAAGCCCTAAACGCGTTCATTTTTTTGTTGATGTATTTTTATGTATTTAAAGGAATTTTGCAAGCAAAAGGAAAAGCTTTCGTACGGCCGTTATTTGTTCCGGTGCCTTCCATGATGGAAGAGAACGAAAGGGAGCCGCTTCTGTTGTTTACAACCCTCGCATAAACTCCGGCCGGAGCAGGCGGGGATCTTTGCGTGACAATATGGCGTTTAACTGGTTCAGCACCTTTTCTTTGTCTTTGGGCATCGTGCCGCGAATCGCGTAATAATTTGACGCGTGCATGGAGCTGAAAAAACAGTTGGTGAAAGTTGTATTTTCGACAATTCCTTTCAGCTCTTGCAGAGATTCGAACGGTGTAATCAGTTCAAACTCGCCTTTCTTCCATTCATTATAAAGTTCCGTCCCGGGGATTAATGTTAATGTCAGAGCTCCCGCGTAGTCCGGGTCCATTTCCGTTAAAATTTTTGCCGTTTCCGCAACGTGCTCTTTGCTGCGACGGGTTCCGCCCAGCCCCAGGATAACCGTTACGGAAAGCAGAATGCCGGATTCCTTTACTTTTTTTGCGGCTTCCACCATCTGGTCGTGAGTGGCGTTTTTCCGAATTATTTTGAGCGTTTCGTCATCACCGCTTTCCACGCCCACATAAAGGATTCCCATTTTTTGCTCTTTGAGCGCTTTTAATTCTTCGACCGAGCGCCGGAGAATATCCTGGGGTGTGGCATAGCTGGAGATGCGCTGGATACGCGGAAATTTTTGATTAAGGTACCACAAAGCTTCCCGCAGTTTGGGGTAGGGATAAATCAGGGCGTCGCCGTCCTGAAGGAAAACTTTTCTGCCGTCCCACTCCTGCAGAATCGCGTACACAATTTCGGGCTGTCCGGGCACCCACGCGCCTGTGTTGACATATAGAGACATGGCATCGATTTCCCTCTTTACATCCTCCAGGTCGCGGAGTCCGAGATTTGTCAGAGAAAACGCGCAAAAGGTGCACGAATTATTTGAACACCCCGACGTCAGGGGAAGATAATAACTGGCGTGTTCGCTGGGGGGCCTGATGATTTCCGGTCTGATAAACGGCATAGTTTCACCTTTTATGTAAGTAATTTTCTAATAAGGTATAAGCGTAAGTCACACTTTGTCAAGAGGATGTCTTGCCCGGGGGCAAATTGTAAGCACGCTGGTAAATTAAACGGTACCAATTTTATCTTTGGACATATTTTTGTCCCGGCAAGGTCCTTTTTCTTTTTTTGATAGGGGCGTCACCAATTCATCAACTTTTTTGAAGATTATGCTGCCGAAGGTCATCATCAGAATGGTTATGAAAATTACCTGTGTTACGATTCCCACGTTCATAAACGGCAAAAGTAATCCGGCGGGAATGCTCAAAAACAGTAAAATGGTGATTAATCCGCGCGGCGCGAAGTAGAAAAGGGGGTTCAGCGGCAGGCGCAGCACGGTTTTAAAATACAGAGCGCGCAGAAGGAAAATTATCGCGCAGATGCCGACGGCAAATTTCAGGTTGCTTAAGCTTATCAGGTCGTAAAAACTGGTGAAGAAGCCGAAGAGGAGAAAGAAAAAGGAGCGGACGATAAAGTTCAGTTCCGCGGTAATGTTTTTGAAGGAATTCAAATCTTCATTAAATTCCTCAAAACAGATTATTTTTTCCGAGAATTTATTTTTGAAAAGCAGGTTGTTGTTCATGACCAGGCCGAAAATCAGGACGACAAACAGCGAAGGCAAATGTATGAGGTTGGCCAAAGCGTAAACCAGAACGATGGCGGTCATGATGATGACGTATTTTACGTGATGGTTTATTTTGTGCAGCATATAGGCCAGAAAGGCGCTGAATATGATTGAAGCAAGCAGCGTAAGTATGAGTTCGGCAAAAAAACTGAATATCCCCGCAGCCAAGGAGCCGTTGAATAATAAAATAAAATTAAAGGCCAGAATACCGAGTATGTCCGAAAGCGAGCTTTCGTAAGTGACGAATTCGCGGTCGGTTCGGGATAATCCCATCGCGGAAGGAATGGCAATCGCGCTGCTGATGACGGCGATGGGAATGATATTTATAATGCATGTTTTTATATCGTAATCGAAACAAGAGACGGCGACAAAGGCCAACAAGCCCACAAAAACCAGGAAAAGCAAAACCGCCGAAGATGAAGCGCCCATGATAATCAAGCGTTTTTCCCTGCTGAGCGTCAAATCCAGACTGGCTTCCAGCACAATCAGTATCAGGCCGAGCGTTCCCATGACGGGAAGTATTCTGTCCATATATGGAATGTGCAGCTCAAAATATCCGGCAACGTAATTAAGCGCCATTCCGATGAGGATAAGTATCAATGCGCTGGGAATCTTTGTGTGCTTGGATGTGATGTCGAAAAAATAAGCAAAGAGGATAACGAGACAGAAGCCAATGAGGATATAATATGTCATTTTTAAATGCTTTCTTGTTGTTGGAGGGTATTCTATCACTAAAGTACGGCGGGATGAAGTATTAAATGTGAAAATGTTGCGGGCAAGGGATGTTTACATCAACTTGCCACACATGGAATTGACACCGTGCTCTTTTCATATTAGGATGATGCGACAAAAAAGGCGGGAGTAAAATGACGGAATTTAAGTTGGTAACCCCCAGAGAAGTTATAATGGGAAAGCTCAGTTATAACGGCGACCTTCTGGAAGAGCTGACCAAGGTAGCCGTCAGCCACGGCGTTGTGCTCGGACGAATCGAAGCGATAGGCGCGGTGCAGAAAGCGCGCATCGGTTTCTACAATCAGGAAACGCGCGAATACCGGTTTCTTGTGTTCGACCAGGCCCTGGAGATAGTCAAATTAGCCGGGAACATATCTCTGAAAGACGGTAAACCGTTCGTCCACGCGCATATAACGCTGGCCGATGAGTCAGGAAAATCCTATGGCGGACATCTTGCGGAAGGAACCATCGTGTTCGCGTGCGAGTTTATTCTGGAGGTCTTTGACGGCCCGGCATTTAACCGTTGCCCGGATAAAGAAACCGGACTGACACTGTGGTCGATATAAAAGAGAACAGGCGTGATTCAGAATTGAGAGCATTTGCATCCGGACAACAACATGATAAATTCCACGGCTGGCTGACTCTTGTTGGCGTGATGCTTGCCTACGGCGGCATCTGCGGCAGCGTAACATACGCCTATGGCGTTTTTCTGCCTTCAATGAGCGAGACTTTCGGCTGGAGTCGCTCGTCTCTTTCCGGCCCCTATACTCTTTTTGTTGTTATCGGAGGCATACTGAGCCCGCTCGCGGGTTTCACCATCGCCAGATTCGGCGCGCGTAAAAATATTATCTTCTGCAATATTTTCGCGGCACTGGGTCTTTTGGGCATGTCCCGGGTGGACGAACTGTGGCATGTTTACCTTTTTTTCGGTTTCATGGGCGGCTTGGGTATTGCTTTTGCCGAATACTTGCCTCTCACCACCATTATTAATAACTGGTTTGTCCGCCGGCGTTCATTTGCCATGGGACTGCTTTTTACTTCCGGCGGCATCGCCGGATTTGTTTTTCCCCCGCTTATCGGCTGGCTCATTTCCTGTGTCGGCTGGCGCGTAAGTTGGATTCTTCTTGCCTTCGTGCACGTGCTTTTGGCGGTCATTCTGGCCGGTGCGTTCATCAGAAACACGCCGGAAGAACTGGGACAGATTCCGGATGGGTCCGCGGAAAACATCTGGCTGGACAGGCTTACTTTTTTGTCGACGAAACAGGTTTATTCGACGCCGGTGGACTGGACGTTGGGGGAAGCCCTGCGCGCGCCGGCTTTGTGGATGCTGATTGTTTTGTTTTCCGTGATTCTTTTTGTGTTGATGCTGCTCACAACGCATCAGGTGGCCTACCTTCAGGATTTGAATTATTCACCGATAACCGCCGCTTCCGCTCTGGGGCTGATGCTCGGGGTGAGTATTATCGGCAGGATTGTCTGCGGCATTTTGGGAATGAGATTTGAGGGGCGTTACCTGGTGGCTATTTTCTTTGCGTGCATGTGCCTCGGTGTGCTTTCACTGATGAATGCTCGGGGAATCGTATTTGTTTATCTTTATTCCATCTTGACCGGTATCGGCTTCGGGGGGATTATTGTGCTTTTACCGAACATGATCGGCGCCTATTTTGGCCGTACGCATTATCCTCGGATTTCCGGCTGGACAATACCAGTGGTGACGCTCGCTGGCGCGGTAAGTCCTGTTATGGCCGGATTTTTCTATGATGCCACGGGAACGTATCTGATGCCTTTCGGTATTTCCGCCGCGCTGCTTTTTGTCTGCGTTTTTGCGGCGCTGCGGCTACGCCCGCCGGTGAAATGAAAGCCGAATAAATGGTTCCGTTGTGAACGTCCGTTTCTCGCAGGATAATTCAAAAGCCCCCGGGTCCGGGACCGAAGCCTGTACCTATGCCGTTATTTCCTTTTATCTTTTCCGGTTCGATAATCTGAACTTTATATCGGCATTTTTCGTCTTTTAAATTTTCCCAAATATTCATTCTGTAATCTATGGGGACGGCTACATAGCCGAAAATCTGGTCGCCTGCCTTAATGACGTAATTGTTGAAGTATTTATAGGTCTGCTTCTCCACCATGTCTAGTTCTTCAAGGTTTTTTATGTTTTCTTCGCGCGGGTAATCCGTGCAGATTTTTGCGTCTCCCAAGATAAAAACTAATCCGGCAAGAGTCTTGTCAGGAGTGCCTTCAGGATTATACAACTTGGTGATGCGTGTGAATGGTATATCCGGAATATCAGCTACTTCGTGCCTCTTGATGATGGTGTCTTAGCTGAAAGGAATCACGAAGATCAGGGGAAATAGCTTTTTTTCATTATGCTATTCATACTGATGAATTCATTTTTTATTAATTTTTTTATCAAGCTAGCTGTTTGTTTTAAATTTTTTACCAAAATTTCTTGGTCTTTCATGTTCCAATAATGGCCATGTTTTTTTTTAATTGAAAGAGTACCGTAAGCTCGTAAGCTTCCCCTAAAATAGGACA
>DIEW01000051.1:0-11331 GCA_002418825.1 Syntrophaceae bacterium UBA5764
CCAGACCGGCGCCGCGATGACGGCCGACCGCGTCAATCTCATCGATAAATACTATACAGGGGGCGTTTTTTTTGGCCTGACTGAACAAATCCCGCACGCGTGAAGCTCCCACGCCGACAAACATCTCCACAAAATCAGAACCGCTGATGCTCAAGAAAGGCACATCAGCTTCACCGGCAATAGCACGGGCCAGAAGTGTCTTTCCCGTACCGGGCGGGCCTACCAGAAGCAACCCCTTGGGAATCCTGCCCCCCAGCTTAGTATACTTTTTGGGATCTTTCAAAAAATCAATGACTTCCTCCAGCTCCGCCTTGGCCTCGTCAATACCGGCGACATCGGCAAACGTCACTTTTTTCGATTTATCGGTAATCAACCGCGCCCTGCTTTTGCCGAAAGACATCGCTTTTCCGCCTCCGGCCTGCATCTGCCGCATGAAAAAAATCCACACCCCGATAAGAAGCAAAAAGGGAAACCAGGAAATAAAAATCGTCATATACCAGGGGGAATCATCCACCGGTTTAGCCGCTATTTTCACGTTTCTTTCCCGCAACTGCGCCACAAGTTTGTCATCTTGAGGCGCGTGCGTCCTGAACATGCTGCCGCTAGTGAGTTTGCCGGTTATGCTGTCGCCCTGAATGGTCACTTCGCTGATTTCTCCCGCCTCCAGATATGACAGCATTTCGCTGTAAATTATATCTTTCTGAGCCGTTTTGGGCTGATTGAAAATCTGCCAGACCAGTAAAAATAAAAGCAACATGGTCAAAATCAACGCTATATTTTTTGAAGATTGATTCAATATTTTCTCCTTGTTTTTCAAGTTTATTAGTTAATCTTTATAATAATATCCATTTTAACTCAAATATTTTCTAAAAGCGCTTTGGGAGGACTTAAGAGTCATATCCAGCCGTTTCAACAATTCGCACTTCCAAAACACTTTTTGTTTGATCAGTTATTTTTACCCTTTCGCTCAAGCGCATTTTTTCCACCCAGACAACGGAAACCGCATCGACAATCAGCATGATGTCATCCCTTTGCGTTCGCGGAACTTTCTGGTCAATAAAAAAATCTTTTAATTTCTTGCGTCCGCCCGCGCCCATCGGCTCGAACCAATCTCCTTTCCTTCTGTTCCTTAATAAAAGGGGCGGCTGCAGGGCAGCCAAATCCATGTAAACCTTGTTTTTGGCCTTATAATCAATATAATCCCTGCTTACCTTTTGTAAACAAACATTAACGCCTTTTTCCCTGATATAAAAAGAACCTTCTGTTGTTATCGGGTATGCATATTCCAATTTTTTCGCGTTAAGATCCTGTTTCGCCAAAATTAAACGACCATATTCAAGCCTGGCCTTAATCCGGCCGGGCAGATGAATCATTTTCCCCGACTTTTTTAACTGTATCATCTCCTCCAGACAATTTATATGAACATAAGATAATCCTTTGGGTCCCGAATACATTTCGTCCAAAATAACTTTAAGCAATCTGCCCCGCACGGCAGGATGCAAACTGCGCACGTAATCCACATTGAGACAAAAACCGCCTTGTTCCCTTGAAATGAAGGGCGATTCGATGGCTTCAGAAACAAAACCCTTTATAAAATCATCTTCCCGACGCAGTACTTGCGCGGTTCGGGCCAGATTTTCTTCAATGCGCGGATTAAATTCCCTTTTTAGCAACGGAACCAAATCCTCCCGAATTCTGTTGCGCAAAAATCGCCTGTTTTCGTTGGAACTATCCTTCCGATAAGGAATGTGCCGGCTATTCAGATACTCGATAATCTGCCCGCGGGAAACGTCAATTAAAGGACGGATAAACCTATTTTCACGCACCGGCGGAATTCCTTTCAATCCTTCCGGCGAACTTCCCCGCACGAGACGCAACAAAATTGTCTGCGCCTGGTCCTGTAAATTATGCCCGAAGGCGATTTTCTGCGCCTGATTGCTCCGCGCAACTCCGTCTAAAAAAATATATCTTTGGCGGCGGTAAAAGTCTTCGGGAGATTCACCTTTCAATCTTTTTGTCCTATCCATTTTTCCGCCGAAAAAAGGCAACCTGTATTTTTCGGCCAACCGCCGACAATATTTCTCATCCTCATCCGATTCCGACCCGCGCAATCCGTGGTTAAAATGGCCTACAATCAATTGTAAATTCATTTGCGGGGCTATTTGAGCCAGAACATCCAGCAGCGCCACCGAATCCGGACCACCGGACAAGGCCACAATAATTTTTTCGCCCGGATACACAAGGCCTTGTTTTTGTATGGTATTTTTTACTTTATCTATCATTTGAACAAGGAATTTATCTCCCGCAGGCTTTCGCAATAATAATCCGCCTCACCGGCAAGCAAATCTTTTCTGTCTCCCAGTCCGCTTAAATAAACAACGCTCGCAATACCCGATTTTTTTGCCACGTAAATATCGTTGATGCCATCACCGATCATAACCGCTTTATCCCTTTCCACCTTATATTTACCCAGCAGATAGTCAATCAAGCGGGCGTCCGGCTTTTTGTAAGGCAGTGAATCCGCGCCGATTATTTCCGAGAAATACCGCTCTATTTTCAGCCCGCGGGCGATGGTCAACGTGAAATTGTAGCGTTTATTGGTGAGAATTACCTTGATTTTATCCGCAAAATTTTCCAACACTTCCAGCGCGTACGGATTAAGTTTGGTATTATCCAGCAGATGCTGTGCGTAATAATCACTGAATACAGCCAGGGCTTTTTCCACAACGCTCTCCTCTTGGCTCGCCAACGCTCTTTCGATAAGTCTTCGTACGCCGTCGCCCACAAAACTGATAATTTCTTTTTCTGTTTTCGGCGGCAAACCCAGCACTTTGAGCGTGTAATTGACAGAGTTAACCAGATCAACGCCGCTGGAAACAATGGTGCCGTCCAGATCAAAAATCATCAAATCTATTGTTCTCATTGCTACTCCCCTGCGCAATATAGCCAACTGCTCATCTAAACACAAGTTCGTTTGTGCAAAAATAATTTGACCCCGCCGCCTGCTTATGTTATTTACTTGTCAACCGCTTAGATCCCCTATGCTGACTGAGACGGTATTGTATCAAAACCATCAAACAGAGGTCTTCTTTTGCGGAAGGCCTTTTTTTATTTAAGGAGTTTCATGCCGACGGCAAGAAAAAAGACGCATAAGAAGAACAGATTTGCCATCATCGGTACCGGAATGGTAGGGACAGCCATCGGAATCCTATTAAAAAAAGCCGGTTATAAAATTACTGCCGTCTGTGACAAGTCCCCCGCCGCTTTAAAAAGAGCGGTGAAATATACTAAGGCCAAACCTTTTTTCGATCCGACAAAAACTTTGCGCGAGGCCGATTATCTTCTGATTACCACGCCGGACGACGCCATATCGTCCGCTTGCCGGGAAATTTCACGTTCGCCGGAGATAAAGGGGAAATATGTCTTCCACATGAGCGGCGCGGGAGGGCTAGACCTTCTGGAAGAAGCGGCGAAAGCGGGCGCCTATGTCGGCAGTATTCATCCCCTGCAAAGTTTTTCCTCTATTGATAACGCCGTATCCAATATCCCGAAAAGCTATTTCGGAATTACCGTAGATAAAAAAGCTGGAGCTGTCGCGAAGCAAGTTGTCGCCGACTTGAAGGGTGTTCCTCTTTTTATCTCCAACGCCCAAAAACCTCTTTACCATGCCGCCGCCTGTGTTGCCTCCAATTATTTGGTTTCCCTGCTTAACGCCGTCGAATCCATCTATAAGGCGACAGGTATCAAAGAAAAGCAGGCCAGAAAAGCTTATCTGCCCTTGGTTTACGGCACGCTGAAAAATATCGAACGTTCCGGCTCCATTTATGCCCTAACCGGCCCTATCGCCAGAGGAGACATCGGAACGATAAAAAAGCACATGAGAATAATGAAAAAAAATCTCGCTCAATTCGTCCCTCTGTATTCCGCATTAGGATTGATGACGGCAAAAGTGGCCATGCAAAAGGGGTCTTTAAAACCGGGAACGGCGAAACTAATCAATGATGTTCTGAAAGGAGTCAAACCATGAGTACCCAAACCAAAATCAGCCGGAAAACCATCTTAGACATAAAAAAAATGAAGGCAACCGGAGAAAAAATAGCCATGCTCACCGCCTATGACTTCGGCATGTCCTCCATTATCGACGATGCCGATATCGACATTATTCTGGTCGGGGATTCGCTGGGAAATGTGGTATTAGGGTATGACACGACTCTTCCCGTCACTATGGAAGATATGTTGCATCACACAAAGGCTGTCGCCCGCGGCGTACAAAAAGCCTTGCTTGTGGCTGATATGCCCTTCATGTCCTATCAGATTTCGCCGCAGGCAGCGCTGGCCAATGCCGGAAGGTTCCTGCAGGAAGCAGGGGCACAGGCGGTAAAACTCGAAGGCGGCGAAGAGCAAGCCGAAAGCATCCGCAAAATCACGTCCGCCGGAATTCCGGTAATGGCGCATCTCGGATTGACACCTCAATATATTCATCAGCTGGGCGGTTACAAAATTCAGGGGAAAAAGGATGACGCGGCGGAAAAAATGATGGCCGACGCTAAAATTCTGGAAGAAGCCGGCGCTTTTTCCCTGGTCCTGGAATGCGTGCCCGAAAAGCTTGCCGAAGAAATAACAAAAGAGCTTTCCATCCCCACAATAGGCATCGGCGCAGGCGTTCATTGCGATGGTCAGGTTTTGGTCATCAACGACATGCTGGGCATGTATGAGAGAATGACACCGAAGTTCGTCAAAAAGTACGCCAATCTCAGCGCGGATATCAGAAAAGCGGTCAGAGCATACGTCACGGAAGTTAAAAGCGCCTCTTTCCCCGGTCCGGAACACAGTTTCAAATAAGGCGTTTTTATGACGGCCGCCGGATCTTTATAAAAAACCGCGCGGTTGATTAATTTATAATTATTTCTGCTTTCGACCTCAACCTGTCCATGAGCGCGGCAAAAGCTTCCGTCTGTTTTTGTTGTTCCAAATATTCCGATATCTTTTCTTTAACTTCATTTAAGGCTACCTTCTTTTCCGGATTGCGCTCAAGCACTTCAATTATATGATAGCCGAAGTCCGTCGATATAACCGGACCAACAACTTTTATTTTTTGCGAAAAAGCCGCGTCTTCAAAGGGCTTTACCGTTTGCCCCCTGGTGATAGTGCCCAAGTCGCCACCGCTTTCCTTACTGGGGCAATCCGAATTTTTCTTGGCCACTTCGGCGAAACTCGCTCCTCCGATTATCTGCTGGCGAAGATTTTCAATTTTTGTTTTCTTTTCCGCTTTTGTTTTATCATCATCCTTTTCCTTTATCGCGATTAAAATATGGCGAAGATGAACGCTTTCCGGGACAATAAACTTTTCTTTATTTTCGTCGTAGAATTTGCTTATTTCCTTGCGCGTGGGTTTCGCTTTATCCCCGAGCTCCATGGCAACAATTTTTTTGACTTTAATATCATAGGCTATATTTTTATTCAGCTCATCCATCGTCATCTTGTTCGCCTTGAGGAATTCTTCCAGCTTCTGGGCCGGTTCAATATTCGCTTTAATCCCGTCCATAACTTCTTTAATTTCTTTTTCTTCGGCCACAACATTTTTCTTTTTAATCTCGTTTTCCAAAACAGTGCGCATAATGAAGTTTTCTATCAACTGTGTTTTTATATTGGCCTGAGCTTCCTTTATTTTGTCTTTTGGTATTTGTTCCTGGTAGGTTTTCATGATATCTTTAATCTGCTTTTCCAGCTGTGTTTTCACCAAAACTGCGCCATCGACACTTACGGCAACATCGTCGGGGAGAACTTTTTCTTTCGCGGGCACGGATTTGTCTTTTAAAGATTGTGCCTGGTCCGTTTCTCCAGCGGCAGGAGTTTCCTTTACATCTTTATCTTTTGAGCAACCGACGACAAAAGCAATTAAAATAATTAGCGCTATCCAAATTAAATAATTTTTATTCTTCATGATTTTCCTCCCCTGCAACAAGCCCCGCGTTTTTGGGGCTAAAACTATATGTAAAACACCTATCCGTCAAGAAGATTATCTGTTTTTTCAGCGCCAATTTATGCGTCAGGTAATTTTTCTCAGATATTGCAATATTCTCAACTGCTCTTCGAGCACAGGCGATTCCCCGCTTGCCGAAAAATCAAAATCGCAACGGCCAGCCATGCTCATAATACCCCTCAAAGCCATAAAAATATTAACCGGCGGATATTCTTCTCTTGTAAAATAATTGATTAATTTCAATGTCTTAAAGGCGTCAAACCAGTGGTGAAATTGCCTGCTCAGCATCTCCTTCTTTGCCCGGCGCCTGACTTGAATCCAGAACATTTCAAAGCGGCAATTAATTAAATATTTTTTTAGCGTGGGATGAATGCTTTCGGCTTTTGCCAAAATTTGGACCGCATCAGAATCGGTAGAACGGCTGATTAGTTCCAGCCACTTTTTCAGAATAAAAAAAACGCGGGGGTCATAAACAGGATATTCCCGGTGCGCGCCGGATAAAAATCTGCGCACTCCCTTGCCCGTACCGAAAGGAACACGTGTTGAAGGACGGGCGGAAGGAAAGACGCGAGTTTCTTTCACGTAGCCGATTTTCCCCAATTTGGCCAGCTTGCCCAGAAAATAAAAATCCTCGCCCGCCTGCCGTTTATTCATCCCTCTTACTTCCAGATATGCTTCCGCGGTGGTAACGATGGTGGAACCGATGGAATGGTAGGCATAAGGCGATTGAGCATATTGCAATCCCAACACCCAGTAGCGCAGGAATATTTCGTAACAGTATATGGCCGCTTTCGTCTCTTCGTCCGGGGGTGTTTGATGTTCGTAGGCCACAATCGCCGTTTTCACTTTTTTAGTGAAATAATGTTTTATGGAGGATAAATAATTGTTCTGCACCAGAGTATCCGCATCAAGACTCAAAATCAGTCTCGTGTCCAAAGAATCGCCTGTCCATAAGCGCAGCGCCGCATCCATGCCGATTTTTCTGGCCATACCCACACCCCCGTCTTTTTCCGGCAGTTCATAGCCAGGGCTGGAGACGTCAACATAAGCCAGCCTGATTTTTGAATCGGCGAGCATCGTCAAAAAGTGGTAGATGTCGCCATCGGCACGATATCCTCCCAGACGTTTTCTGCCGATAAGCGCCTTGAGCATCGCCAGCGTGTCCTGATTGTTTTTTACATCCGCCTCCGGCGAATTGCCTTTATTGTTTACGACGCAAATTATCAGGGTATCTTCCAAAAAAGAAACCGGATTTCGCGCGAGAGAGACCAATGTGGAAAATATCGATTCTTTTTCCGCGTAGGCGGGCACGACAACCGCGGAGGAAATATTTTCATGGTTTTCCGCGACCAACCGCCACTTTTCATCCGCCGCGTATTCATGCAGGTAATCGCATAGCAAGGATGGCTTTTTCATTCCAGGTATTTCATTACGCTTTCTTGCAATAATTTATAGTCATCACCGTCAATCCATTTAACGCCTATCCCTCTTTTTTCCATACGCCGGAACCATGTCTCCTGCCTTTTTGCAAACTGATGAATACCTGTATTCAATTTCTTTACCATCTCCTGATAATCAAGCTTCTTTTGCAGATACATGGCAATAAAACGATATTCCAGTCCGAAGCTCTCCAGACGCGGCCAGGATATTCCTTTATCATGCAGCGCTTTAACCTCCTCGACCATTTTCTGCCCCAGTCTTTCCTGAAGCCTGAGCGTTATGCGTTGCCGGAGAACCGGCCTTGGCCAGCGGATGCCGAAGACAGCGGCGTCGATTACCGGTTTTTCTTTCCCACGCAGGTTCATCATCCTGGCCGTTTCTATTTCAATCGCCCGGACAAGTCTCCGTGTGTCTTCCAAATCCGTTTTATTATGCGCCTGCGGTTTTAAAGACAGGAGTATTTCCTGAAGCTCGTTTATCGTTTTCGCGGATAACGACCTGCGCAATTTCTCGTTTTCCGGGGCCGGCGGCAGATCATAAGCAGCCAGTATCGATTCAATATAAAGACCTGTCCCTCCAACCATAATCGGCAATACTTTTCTTTGATTCAGGCGAGAAAACACATCATAAAATTTTTGCTGGAAATCAAACAGGCTGAACTCTTCGCAAGCATCCACGATATCAATCAGATGATATCCGACTTTTTTTCCGTCAACCACATATTGATTCAAGTCTTTGCCGGTACCGATATCCATGCCGCGATAAACCTGCCGGGAATCAGCGGAAATTATTTCCCCGCCAATCTGGGCGGCCAATCTGGCGGCAAGTTTTGTTTTCCCCGAAGCGGTAGGACCAAGAATCACTATAAGATTTTTCGCCATTATCGCCTTGAAAATATAATTTATTGCGTGTAATCAAACACAGCTTCATAATAGCATCGTTACAAGACATTTTACCACAAACGGATGTAGAAATGCTAAAAAGAGTGGATTTGGGCAAGGAAGCAATCCTTCCGCTCATTCTGAAGATGAGTTGGCCGTCGATAGTGGCGATGATCGCCATGTCCGTTTACAACTTCATCGATTCCTTCTGGCTGGCGCGGCTCAGCCCACAGGCGCTGGCCGCCCTTACCGTCTGTTTTCCTGTTCAGATGATTTTCGCGGCCATCGGCGTCGGAACCGGCGTGGGAGCCGGTTCTTTTTCCGCGCGCATGTTCGGCTCCGGCAAAAACATGAAAGCCCAACAAGCCGCCGGACAGATATTCTTCTTGTCTCTCACCTTCGGCTTGACGATTATTGTCTGTGTTCTGCTTTTTCCTGACCACATTCTCAGGCTGTTCGGCGCGACAAAAGAAATACTGCCTCTTTGCCGCAAATACCTTTTAATTATTATTTTCAGTTCGCCTTTTCTTATCTTTTCCATGATGTCTAACAACCTTCTGCGCGCCGAGGGTAGACCTCTCTTATCCATGTATGTTGTCCTCACCGCGTCAATCACCAGCGCTGTTCTTGACCCCTTTTTAATCTTCGGCTTTTGGATTTTTCCGCAAATGGGAATTAAGGGAGCAGCTGTTGCGTCACTGTGCGCTCAATTTATCTCTTTTTTGTTTTCCGTAAATTTCCTCTGCCTGAAGTCATCGAAATACGAACTGAGCCGTAAATATTTTCGCCCCAATTTATCGATAATTAATTCAATTTTTTCCACCGGTTTCCCTTCCATCATCTCGCACTTGATTATCAGTTTGGTGTTAATCGTTTACAATCATGTGCTGGCGCAGTACGGCTCTCCCGCCATTGCCGCGCTGGGTATATGTTTCCGCGTAAACGGTCTGGTGATGATGATTTTGTTCGGCATCGGTTTCGGGTTAATGCCGATTGTTGGTTACAGTCATGGGGCCGGACTTTACCAAAGACTCCGGCAAGCCGTTTTCGCCGCCATAAAGGCTTCCGTCTCCGTTGCCGTGTTTTCCACGATAATACTGACAATATTCGCCGACTTCATCGTCGCCGTTTTTTCCAATGATCCGGTACTGACGGCAATTGCTGTGCCTGCCCTGCGCATCTATGTTTTGCTGCTGCTTTTTCTGGCACCCACGCTTGTTTTCATAAATATGTTTCTGGGTCTGGGCAAAGGAGCCCTGACCATGTTTATTTTCCTTTTCCGCGACACGGTGCTGCTGATTCCCCTGCTGCTTTTTCTTTCCCGGTTCGCGGGAATCACCGGTGTCTGGATGGCCATGCCCATTGCCAACTTTTTCACTTTCTTCCTGACTTTTTATTATGCGCGGCGGGAAATAAAAAAATTCAAATCATGGGAAAGGAATCGGCAGATCCCCTAAAAAACACTGATAATCATGTTAAAAAAAATGCCCCGCCGAGGCGGGGCATTTCCGGGTTAATAAAATTTCTCGCTTTTAATTATTATAGCGGCTGAACATTTGCTGCGCTTGGACCTTTACTGCCCTGTTCCACATCAAAGCGGATTCTCTGCCCCTCGTAAAGAGTCTTGAATCCCGTCCCCTGAATGGCGCTATAATGTACAAAAACATCTCCCCCTTCATCACTTTCAATGAAGCCAAACCCTTTTTTTTCGTTGAACCATTTTACTTTTCCTTCTGCCAAAACTAAAACCCCCCCTTCTGATTTTTTTTCCCGTCTGTCACAGGAAAATAAAAAAACCGCATGAATTCTCTTCCTAGCACAAGAACTCAATGCGGTTAATTTTTTTGTGGCAATCCCTTAACACTAACAATTTCCCGATACTTGCCGCTTACTGAAATCCTCACAATATCACGGCTTTTTAACATTTTAAGTTCCGTAACACCATTTTTATTTAAAATCAACCTTTTTTTCGCAAAAAATTTTACCATATTTTACGAGATGTTTACGCAAAATATCTTCAATTTCCTTTTCCTTCCCCCAGTAAAAGTGATTAGCTCCTGAAATTATTTCCAGATGTGCCCTCGTTCCCTTTATCCGTTTTTTTAAATTTTCCGCATGGCAAAATTCATCTGAGTTTCCACAGATAATCAAATTAAGCTTGTTTTTTAAATTATTAAAATTAAAGGGGAAATAATTGTGAGGAGGGGAAATAAATAATGAATAAGAAAATTTTTCCTCGCGTTGTTCCATTACCATAGCGCCCACCCACGCTCCGAACGAATACCCGGCAAAATATATTTGAGATAACCCAGATTGTTGAAGATAGCGGCAAACGGCGACAACGTCACAGCTTTCTCCTTTCCCTTCCTCGTAACTGCCGGTACTGGCGCCGACTCCCCTGAAATTGAATCTCAAGGTGGTAAAATTTTCCGCGGCAAACGTCCGGACAACCGCCTCGACAACATTATTATGCATGGAGCCGCCCATAAGCGGATGGGGATGGCAAACAATAACTCCCCTCTCCGAAGCCGACTTATGCATCAGTGCTTCAATAATGAGGTTTTCGTTACTGATGAATACTTTTTCTTCCGCAACCATGCTTCTTTTCGTCTATATCTCGCCCGCAAAATGGCAGGCGCAAAATATTCCCCGGTCAATCTCTTTCAAAACGGGAATATCTTCAAGACAAATTTCTTTCTTGTACGAACAGCGGCTATGAAAATTACATCCTCTGTCGCCGGCCGCATCCGCTTCTCCTTTTACCTGGGCCATTCCGCTTTTTCCGGCAACAAAACTTGAGGGGGCGGCGGCAAGCAAAAGGCGCGTGTAAGGATGAGACGGACGAAGATAAATGTCCCTACTGCTGGCCAATTCCACCACCCGTCCCAAATACATCACGGCAACGCGGTCGGACATATGGCGGATGACATTAAGGTCGTGAGAAATAAACAGGTAAGTCAGGCCAAAATCTTTTTTTAAATCTTTGAGCAAATTCAAAATTTGCGCCTGAATGGATACATCCAGCGC
>DIEW01000051.1:11361-12297 GCA_002418825.1 Syntrophaceae bacterium UBA5764
GCCTCTGACCGCCGCTGAATTCATGGGGATACCGACCGGCCTGCTGTTCGTTTAAGCCCACTTTTTCCATCAAATCCAAAACGGTTCTGTGCCGCGATTCTTTATCGCCTGCTTTGTGTATAATCAGCGGTTCACTGATAATAGAAATGGCCGATTTGCGGGCATTGAGGGATGAATAGGGATCCTGAAAAACCAGTTGAACGCTGCGGCGGTATTTTTTGAGCGCGTCTCCGCTATAATGGAAAATATTTTCACCCCGGAAATAAATACAGCCGGCCGAAGGTTTTTCCAGCAAGGTCATCATCCTGGCCAGCGTCGATTTACCGCAACCGGATTCACCAACCAGACCGAGCGTTTCTCCTTTGTATATGCGCAAATCAACATTATCCACGGCGGTAATGACCCTTTTCTTGTCTTTCCACGCGGTGCCGGCAATAGTATATTTTTTGCTGAGCTCTTTTATTTCAAACAGTGCTGCGGGCATATAATTATTTATTTCCTCTGGTCCAATAACTGCCCGGCTTTCCAGCAGGCGACAAAATGTTCTTGTTCTATCTGCTCCAGCGGCGGGTGGACACGCGCGCAATGGTCATCTCCGTAGGAGCAACGCTCATAAAAGCGGCAGCCCGACGAGAAATTATAAAGGTCGGGAACCGTGCCGGGAATCGCCTTCAGATATCCNNGGCGTCGCGGCGTTTTCTTCCGTACCGGCCATGGGTATTGAATCCATCAGCCCCCGCGTGTAGGGATGAGCGGGACGGGAGAATATTTTTCCCGCTTCAGAGCTTTCCATGATTTTTCCCGCGTACATGACGGCGATTTTCTGCGCCGTCCGGGCAATAACTCCCAGGTCGTGCGTAATCAGCATCACGGCCATTTTATTTTTGTTTTTCAGTTCGGAAATCAAATCGAGAATCTGCGCCTGAATGGTGACAT
>DIEW01000021.1:0-2073 GCA_002418825.1 Syntrophaceae bacterium UBA5764
AACAAATACTTTTTAATTGAGCACTCCTGTCTGTGTATGCAAAAGCGAGCGGATCGTATCTAAATGACGGGAAATCGTCAACTTTTTTCTTTTCTCTACCCATTGTCTTCTGGTGGCTGAGCACATTTCATAACGAATGCCGAAAGCCGGATTTCAGCCTGTCCGAATACCTCATCAAACTGGCTGGCGGCGATGAGAAAAAGAATTGACGCTATGCCTTTATTCGACTCTTTTCACATGCCGATTTTCCTTTCACTTCGTATATCTTAAAAGATAAAACTTTTAATACGCAAGCAATACAATGAATTAGCATGCAATATGGCATACTATATATATCGATAAATAATTTCTTGACATATTATTTTAAGGTGCTATATTACGAATCATGAAAGCAGAAGAAATAAAAAACATACGTACACGATTGGGTTATTCTCAACAGGACATGGCTGCATTTTTGGGGGTTTCCTTTGCCACAGTTAACAGATGGGAAAATGGAAAGGCCAAGCCTCAGAAAGATCGCCTAGAAAGACTTCGTTCTCTACTCGAAGACAAAATGGCAAGCAACCAGCCGCCATTGCAAACAGAAAAGCAACTTTCACTTATCCCCCGCCTTGACTTTGAAGGTGACGCGGAGGCTTTAAAGCTTGTTGTTGATGCTTACCGTCTTCAAAATGGTCATCTTTTTAATAAGGCATACGGTTTGGAACTCTCCACCGTAGTTCCGTTGCCGCACCAGCGCATAGCCGTCTATGAGCATATGCTACCGCAGAATCCCATGAGATTTTTCCTTGCCGATGATGCAGGCGCAGGGAAAACGATTATGACCGGTCTCTATATTCGTGAAATGGTCAATCGCGGGCGACTCTCTCGTGTCCTTGTGTGTTGTCCTGCAGGCCTGACCTGGAACTGGCAACGGGAATTAAAAAATTTCTTCGATCTGGATTTCACAATATTACGTGGTGCAGATTTCACCAAGGGGAACCCTATTCCAGCGCATGATAAATGTTTTGCGATCATTAGTGTCGATACGGCGGCAACTGTATCCATTAAGGATCACCTTACGTCTGATACGATAGATGTTTTCGATTTGTTAGTTTTTGACGAAGCGCATAAACTTTCCTGGAACGATCCCAAACGACCAGACAGCAAAACCAGGCGGTACCGGCTTGCTGAAACCCTGGGAGAGAAAACAACACATCTTCTTCTTTTGACGGCCACGCCCCATATGGGAAAGTCTTTTCCTTATACCGCCCTTTGGCGTCTTTTGGATGGCAATGTTTTTACATCGGAAGATGCCGTCGCGGCTTTAGCGATGGATAAACGGCCAAAATATTTTATAAGACGACTCAAAGAAGAAATGATTGATTACGAAGGCCGTCCAATTTACATGCCGCGGCTTTGCCAGACGATCAGCTTCAGACTGACCGAAGCGGAGCAGGATTTTTACAAAGAAGTATCCGAATATTTACGTTGGAGTTATGAAAACAACACCGGTCTTAATAAAAATGCCGCGGCTATGGTTTTAGCCGTTTTGCAGCGTCGCCTGGCCAGCTCCGCGTATGCCATGGTCGAATCGCTCAAAAGACGCAAAGCCCGTATTGTCCAAACCGCGTCGGAAACCGAAGAAAACAATAGTAAACAAGCGGCCGGTTTCGCTCTCAAAGATTTGATCGACTATTTCGACACCAGCACAGCGGACGATAGCGAACCTTCCAGCGATGGACAGGAATCCGATGAACATATTGAATCGGCAGCTCTTGATCTGGCGAAACCGAAGAATGCCGCACAGCTTAAAAAAGAATTAGAGTACCTTGAACGAACCATAGAGTTGGGCGAATCCGTCAAAGAATCCTTTCAGGAAGCCAAATTTTTCAAACTTCGGGAACTGATCGAATCCGCCCAATATCAAAACGAAAAGCTTCTTATTTTTACCGAACATCGCGACACGCTGGAATACCTGATTCAGAGATTTGAAGCGCTTGGTTATACAGGACAGATTGCCCATATTCACGGTGGTATGGATGTTGAAGAACGTGAAAGGCAGCGTGTGTTTTTTATGCCGCCTCAAATGCG
>DIEW01000021.1:2217-2696 GCA_002418825.1 Syntrophaceae bacterium UBA5764
GAATCCCGAAGTGCGCATCTTTAATCTTGTCGCGGAAAACACGCGTGAAGGCGATGTGCTGGCAACGCTTCTTGAAAAGTTGGAAGAAGCCAGAAAAGCGCTGTGCAGTGATAAAGTATTTGATGTGGTCGGGCAATTGCTGAAAGATGTTTCCTTGCGCGATCTTTTGCGTGACGCTCTGTTTGAAGTCCCACCTTATTCCGCACAGAAAAAGTTAGAATCCATTTTTGCCACGCAAAAACTAAGAGCGACCATCGAAGAGCAAAGAAAAAATGCTTCCGCCTTTGGCGACGTGGCCAAGCGGCTGGGTCAACTCAATAGCGAAATAGACGTAGAGCGCTTTACAAAATTGCTGCCTGCTTACGTGCAAAATTTTGTTGAAAAGGCTGCACCACGGCTTGGAATGGAGATTCAGGGTGATCTCATAGGCCCGGCGCGTTTTTCCGTATCCGGCGCCGAGGGGCGCTGGTTATATGATT
>DIEW01000042.1:0-5516 GCA_002418825.1 Syntrophaceae bacterium UBA5764
CTGGGAGTCAAGACGCTGGCGGAAGATCCCAACGTTGAATATCTGTTCTACGTCGGCTGCTCCGGTTCTTTCGACGACCGCGGCAAAAAAGTTTCTTCCGCGTTCGCGAAAATCCTGCAGGCGGCGGGCGTGAGCTTCGGCATTCTGGGCAATGAGGAAGGATGCTGCGGCGATTCCGCGATGCGCGGCGGTAATGAATATTTATTCCAGGCGCAGGCGCAGGCCAATATCGAGATAATGAACGGCTATGGCGTGAAAAAAATCATCGCCATCTGCCCGCATGGCTATAACGCGCTGAAAAAAGATTACCCCAATTTCGGCGGCAATTACGAAGTTTATCACCACACGGAAATTATCGCCGACCTATTGGCCAAAGGAAAAATCACCTTAAAACAGCCGCTGGAAGGTTCGTTCACGTATCATGATTCGTGCTTCCTCGGACGGTATAACAATATCTATAAACAACCCCGGCAAATTCTCGGCGCCATCAGCGGCGTAAAGCTGGTGGAAATGGAGCGCAACTCAAACAAGAGTTTCTGCTGCGGCGCCGGCGGCGCGAGAATGTGGATGGAAGAAGAAGGCGAGCGCATCAACAACATGCGCACCGACCAGGCCGCGGCAACCAACGCCTCGACCGTGGCGGTCGCCTGCCCCTTCTGCCTGACCATGTTCTCCGACGGCATCAAAGACAGACAGTTGTCGGAAAAAATGGTTGCCCTGGACATCTCCGAAATCGTTCTGAAGGCCATGGGCATCGAAGAATACAAGGCTCCCGCCGAAACATGCAGAGTCTGATATGATGCTCCAGCATAACTAAAAAAAAGCCCGCCGGAAATTTATCGGCGGGCTTTTTTTATGGAAATTTTAGTAAAAATAAACTAGGTATCTGAAGTAACTAAAAGAAAACGGAGAAACGATAACAAATGGAATACAAAAACATTCTTTTGGCAATTGAAGAAAAAATAGCGACACTTACTTTTAACCGGCCCAAGGTTTTAAACGCCATGAACCTGGAAGTGCTGGGCGAAATTTATGATGCGGTATCAGCCTGCGCTAATAACGATGATGTACGCGCGGTAATTGTTACCGGTGCCGGAGATAAAGCCTTTGTGGCGGGGGCGGATATTGCCCAGATGCAAAACGCCACGTCCGTGGAAATCCTCCAGCTTATGGAGGCGGGACACAAAACCATGCGGCTGATTGAAACCATGCCGAAACCGGCGATTGCCGCGGTAAACGGCTTTGCCCTCGGCGGCGGGACAGAAATAGCGCTCGCCTGCGACATCCGCTTTGCCTCGGAAAAAGCGGTGTTCGGACAGCCGGAAATTCTTATCGGCGTGATTCCCGGCTGGGGCGGCACGCAGCGTCTGCCCAGATTAATCGGCATGGGCCTGGCCAAAGAAATTATCCTGAGCGGCACACAAATAAACGCCCAGCGCGCGTATGAAATCGGTTTAGTCAACAAAGTATTCCCTCCGGAAAAACTTATGGAAGAAGCAAGAAAGTTCGCCGCGAAACTTGCTGCCCTGCCCTCTTTCGCTTTAAAAATGGCGAAAAACGCAATTAATTACGGCTTCGACATGTCTCTGGACAATGCCTCCGCCCTGGAAATCGGCGCCATCGCCCAGTGTTTTGCCACCGAAGACCAGAAAGAAGGCATGAGCGCTTTTCTGGAAAAAAGGAAGCCGAACTTTAAAGGAAGATAGACCAAAGACTGAAGGCGGAGCGCATAGCGCAGAATCCGGCGCGTGCGAGACTAAAGGTTAAATTGGAGGAGTACATTCGTGTCACTGCATCTCAATAAATTAAAATCATTTGCCGGCAGAAAAGGACCGTTGCTTCTGGTTATCATGGACGGCATCGGCATCGGAAAACCGGACGAAACCAATGCCGTCTGGCTGGCCAAGCCCCCTAACCTCGACCAGCTGTTAAAATCAGATTTGTGCACGCAGCTGAATGCCCACGGTACCGCCGTCGGACTGCCTTCGGATGAAGATATGGGAAACAGCGAAGTGGGGCACAATGCCATCGGAGCCGGCAGAATTTTCGACCAGGGCGCGCGGCTCGTCAACAAAGCGCTCAAAAGCGGAGAAATATTCAAGACAAAAGTATGGGAGGAAATTACCAAGCGCGCGCTAAAGGGCGGCACGGTTCATTTCATCGGGCTTCTCTCCGACGGCAATGTCCATTCACATATCGAACAGCTCTTCATTATGATTGATAAATGCGCCGAATTGAATTTTCCGAAAGTAAAAATTCATCCCCTTCTGGACGGCAGGGACGTGGGAGAACGTACGGCGTTGGATTATCTTATCCCCACGGAGGAAAAACTGAAAAAAATTTCCAAGCAGAAAGGCCTTGACTACGCTATCGCCTCCGGCGGGGGGCGGATGAAAGTCACGATGGACAGGTACAATTCCGACTGGAATATCGTCAAGCGCGGCTGGGAGGCTCATGTTCTGGGCCGGGGCAGAATGTTCCGTTCCGCTTCACAGGCCGTGAAAACATTTTACGAGGAAGACCCGAAAGCGACGGATCAATACCTGCCCGAGTTTGTCGTCATCGACAGCACAGGTAAACCCAAAGGCACAATCAAAGACGGAGACGCCGTGATTTTTTTCAATTTCCGGGGTGACCGCGCCATCGAAATATCGCGGGCCTTCACCGAAAAGGATTTTACGGAATTCGACCGCGGGCCGCTGCCGGATATTTTTTACGCGGGCATGATGGAATATGACGGCGACGCCCATATCCCACCCAATTTTCTCGTGCAACCGCCGGCAATTGACCGCGTCGTCACCGAATATCTTTGTGCGGAAAGGATAAAATCTTTTGCCGTTTCCGAAACGCAGAAATACGGACATGTGACGTATTTCTGGAACGGCAACCGCTCCGGCTATATCGATGAACGCCTGGAAAAATACGTGGAGATACCTTCGGATAGAATTGAATTTGATAAAGCGCCGCAGATGAAAGCAAAAGAAATAACAGACACGGCAATTGATTTACTCAAAAGCGGCAATTACAAATTCGGACGGCTTAATTTCCCCAACGGCGATATGGTGGGGCACACGGGAAATATGCAAGCGGCAATTGCGGCGGTGGAGACGGTGGATAAATACTTGGGGGAGCTACTGGCCGTCGTCAAAGAGTTGAAAGGCATTGCCGTTGTCACCGCGGATCACGGCAATGCGGATCAGATGTTCATCATCGACAAAAAAGGCGCAAAGTCCGTAAAGACCGCGCACAGCCTGAATCCGGTACCCTTTATCATCGATGATTCTTTATATCGGGGCGAATACCGGATGGCGGACATTAAAGAAAAAGGCCTGTCCAATATCGCGGCGACGCTTTTGAATCTTCTGGGTTATGAGAAGCCGGAGGATTATGATCCCTCGTTAATAGAATTCGGTGGAACGGGCTCTTGAAATTTTAAGAGCCGGGGAGTTTATTATGCAGGTTTACGGACGGGAATTTCAAGCGGCATCGCTTAACGAGATTCACTACATAATTCTGGAAACAATGAAAAAGATGCCCAAAGGGAAAGTTCTGGATTTCCCCGCCGGCACGGGAAGATTATCCTGGATGCTGCATAACGAAGGTTTCGACGTAGCGGCTGCAGATATCGGGACACATTGGTTCTGCAACCCGGAAATTCCAATTGTCAAAGGCGATCTGGACAGCCGTTTCCCGTTCGCGGACGGTTCTTTTGATTATGCCTTCTGCGTCGACGGACCGGAACATGTGGAAAATATGTACCATACTTTCCGTGAATTCAGCCGCATCCTGAAAAGCGGCGGCCTCTTCACCATGAGTTATCCTAACTATTCGAACCTCGAATCCAGACTGCGTAACATTTTTTACGGTGTGCTGGAACCGGTCGAACCTTACGCGGAAACAGACTGTAAAAACAACGGCCATATCAACCGGCCGCCCTACCCGTTGTTGAAAATGGCGCTGGAATATGCGGGTTTTTCCATTGAAAAAATTCAAAGCGAAAAAATAAAGTATAATCAGCTTTTTCTTGCACCGCTGGCAGTAATTATCAGCATCTTCACCTGGATTAAAGGAGAAAAAGGCAAAAAAAAGTACTGGCTTGATGAAACCAATTCCTGGAAAATCCTTATGGGCGGAAACGGACTAATCATCACCGCCAAAAAAATAAGATAAAAAAAGACGGGCGCGTTGGTCAAACGCGCCCCGATATATTTACGAATTCGCTCTTTACATGCGCTCCAGAACAACGGACATGCCCTGCCCGCCGCCGATGCAAAGGGAAGCCATGCCGCGCTTAAGATTTTTCTTTTTCATCTGCATGGCCAGCGTGTAGGTAATACGCGCGCCGGAACAACCGATGGGATGCCCCAAAGATACGCCGCCACCGTTGAGATTGCATTTCTCCATATCAATACCCAATTCCCTGACACAGGCCAGCGCCTGCGAGGCAAAGGCTTCATTAAGTTCAATGAGGTCCATATCTTTCATGGTTAGATTCAATTTTTTGAACAGTTTGCGCGTGGCGGGAATAGGCCCCAGTCCCATGTAGGCCGGGTCCACGCCGCCGCTGGCCCAGCCCCGGATTTTTGCCAACACTTCGAGATTCAGTTCCCTGGCTTTATCCGCGCTCATTACCACGACCGCCGCCGCGCCATCGTTGATGCCGGAAGCATTACCGGCGGTTATCGTGCCGTTTTTTTTAAAGACAGATGGAAGTTTGGCCATTTTTTCCATGGATGTATCCATGGGGCGCTCGTCGACCTTGAATATTTTCGGCTCGCCTTTTTTCTGCGGCACAACAACTTCCACAATTTCATCGGCCACGGCACCGGAAGCGTTGGCCGCCCGCGCCCTTTGATGACTTCTTAGGGAAAACTCATCCTGCTCCTGACGCGATATTTTATACAGCGCGGCGATATTTTCCGCGGTCATGCCCATATGGTAACCGTTGAATATTTCATAAAGACCGTCATAGACCATCAAATCGGTAATCTGCGAATAAGGCATGCTCATGCGGTAACCCCAGCGCGCTTCCGGCACGGCAAACGGCGCGTTGCTCATATTTTCCATCCCTCCGGCGACAATGATTTCCGCCTCCCCCGCCATAATCGCCTGCGCCGCCAGCGCAATGGCTTTAAGCCCCGAGGCGCATACTTTATTCACCGTGTAGGCGTTGGTCTCCTCCGGCAGTCCGGCATAAATACAAGCCTGGCGCGCGACGTTTTGCCCCTGCCCCGCCTGCAAGACATTGCCCATGATGATTTCATCTATGTATACCGGCTTAAGCGACGGCTGATAATCGTAATATTTTTTGTTTATCTCGGTCATTTCAAATTTGCCCAAAGCGTCAGGCCGGCAGCTTTTAATAAAATCGTTTACCGCCGGCCTCAACCCCGCGCGCCGGAGAGATTCTTTAATAACAAGCGCTCCTAAATCGACGGTTTTTACTCCCTTCAACGATCCGCCGAATTCTCCCACCGCGGTTCTAGCACCACTGACAATTACTACTTCTTTCATTT